>JBFHEQ010000025.1:0-14400 GCA_041584075.1 Hydrogenophaga sp. | reverse complement strand
GTGCGCGACACGGGCGCGCTGAGCGGGGCCCGGTAGTGCGCCGCCGCCACCAGTTGCCGCAGCGCATTGGCCCGGACCACAGGGCGAGCAGCCCGAGCAGCCACCCACAACGCCAGCGTCGCCCCGTCCAGGCGGGACCGGTTGCTGGTGAGGCGCCACACCGCCGTTTCAATGGCCAGCGGGTCGCGGGTGAACAGCGCCACCGACAGCAAGCGCCCAACGTTGCGGGGCCGCAGGCGCCGGTAGAACGGGCTGAACGGCCGCATGCTGGTGTTGATCAGCACACAGCTGGCCACTTCGCCGGGCGCCTGCCGGGCCCAATCGGTCGCCACCATGGCGCCCAGCGACATGGCCAGCAGGTGGTAGGGCGGCGCGATGCCCCGGCGACGCAGTTCGGCTCGGCAAGCCTCGGCCATGGCGGCCACCGACCAGGGGCTGTGCTCCCCATGCCGTTCACCATTACCGGGCAGGTCCAGCATGACCAGTCTCGCCTCGGGCAGGGCTTCGGCGAGTCGCCCGGGGAAAGCGCCCCAGTGGGCCGCCTCCCGGGTCAGGCCACGCAGCAGGATCCAGGTGCTCATGGCAGGCTCATGCGGAACGGCCTTGCCCATACCAGTCGGCCATGGCCGCGGCCTGGTGCATGGGCCGGTTTTCTGCCGTGGGCATCCAGTGCTCATGGCTGCTCGCTGCGCGCGCCAGAAAATCGAGCAGGGTGACGTGGCGCCGCAAGACCCGCTGCAAACGGTGCTGGATCAACGGGTTGAAGATGCCCTTGCGCGAAAACAGCTGGCGAGGGTTCTTCTTGATCCAGAGCCAGGAGCCCATTTCCAGGGTGAGCGGCAAAAATGTGCGCCGCGATGCGGCGCAGGCCCGCAGGTACAAATGGTCCCAGAGATCGCCGTGGGTCAGGTACTGCGCGCTCTGCGGTTCGATGATGTAAGGGTGGTGGCTGTGTGCCTCGTGAAAGATGCGCTGGAGCGCATGGAGCTCGGCCAGGTGGTGAATGGGCTCGCGGGTGTGGGCGAACGGGAACCAGAGCCGGTCGCGCACGCCGAAGCCCGAATGGCAATCCAGCGCAATGCTGAACTGCCGGGGCAACAGTTCTTCTTCCACCAGTTCGCACAGGGCGGCACTCTCGGCTTCCATGGCGTCGCCCGCCTGGCCCCGGTACCAGGGCAGGCCCGCGCTCAGGCGCTGCCCCCCCAGCAGGAAAGGCGCTTTCTGCTGTGCATCCACCGGGGCGTTTCGCATCAGGTCAACGCCCCGCGGGTTCGCGCGCGTGGCCGCCCACATGCCCCCCGGATTGACGATGGGCATGAAGACCAGCCGCACAGACTCCAGCTGCCGGTTCAGCACGACGTCCCAGGACAGGCGCTGCACCACATTGCGCAAAAACGCCATCACCACCTCGGAGCCGATGCGCTCCAGGCCGTGCACGCCGCCAAAAAAACCCACGGCCGGCACCGTCGGGTCGGGGTTGCCCAAGGTGATCGCGTAGACCGGGAAGCGGTGTCCACCCGCCACGGAGACCTCGCGCACCACGCGCGACCGCAAACGGCCGGCCCCTCGTTCGATGATCTGTTCCAGTGCCTGCAGTTCGGGCAACACGTTGTTGGGCACGGCGATAAAAAAACGGATACGTGAAAGGCGGTGGGGGGACGGAAGGAGATGGGAAACACGGCCGACCTGCTAGGGATGGTGTTCAAAACTCGCGCAATGAGGAGTTTTGAACACCATCCCTAGCCTAGCGGGATTTCGTTGGGCCATCTACCGCGGTACGGCGACTACCGCGCTCGCGAGGCATGCGGGCCACACGGGCCGAACGACGCGAAACCGTCACACAGCACCGGTACATTGAAAACGATGCCATGTCTTGAAGGAGGCCGCCATGCTCTTGAAACTGCTCGGCTTGCAAAAGCTGCTGGACAACCTGTTCGACGAACACTGGTGCACGCTGTGGACACCCGAACCTGCGCCTTTCCCTCAGGAAGCGTGGTTGCCCGGTCTGGAAGACTGACGTGCTGCGGCTCCTGAACCACTGGGCCCTGCTGGGCGCAGCCCTGGCCTGCGGCCTGCTGGAGTTTCTGGCACTGCAACGGTGCCGCTACCAGGCGTGGCGCATCAGCCGCCCCTACCGCTGAACGCCACGCGTCCACCCCCAGGGCCGTGGACCTGGGTCGCAGCCGTGTGGGCCACCACAGGCGACGCGAGCAAGATGCGCTCGAGCAGCGCCGGCACCTCAAACAGTGCGCGGTTGTGCTGGCGGGCCACGTTGGCGCGAAAGCGCGGCAGATCGCTCAACAGCTGGTGCACCGCAGATCCGATGCCCCGAAAGCTGCCCGTCACAATGCCCAGTCCGTTGGACCTGATCCATTCGGCGTTGTAGCGCTCCTGCGGCATGGTCCAGGCGTTGTCGACCACGATCACCGGCAGGCCCAGCTGCACACATTCGCTCACGCTGCCCGGCCCGGGTTTTCCGATGCAGAAATCCGCCAGACGCATGTAAAAGGCCAGCTCGGTGCTGAAGCCCAGGACCAGACGGGGTGAGGCTTCGGGCAGCGCCTGCAAGGCCGAGGCCAGCGCAGCGTTGTGCCCGCAGACCAGGATGAGCTGGGTCGTGGCCGACAGCCGGCGGGCAATGCCCAGCATGGCCCGCGAACCATGCCCGCCAAACAGCACCAGGCCCACCGGCCGCTGCGGGTCCAGCCCGCGGCGGCGCAGTTCCAGGTCGCGGTTCACCGGTGGTTGTGCGTAAAACTCGGGCCGCAACACCATGCCCGAAGTGGCATGGATGCGCGCCTCCGCATGGCCAAGCGCCCTCGCCTGCGCCACGGCGCGCGGCGTGCCACAGATGAAATGCTGCGGCTGGTCGCGTTCGATCCAGAAGCGTGGCGGGGTGTCGGCCAGATCGGTCAGCAGCGTGACGTAGGGCACACCCGGACAGGCAGCGGTCAGGCTAGCGCAGAGCGCGCGGTTGAAGTTGGGGATCAGCGACACCACCAGATCGGGCGCACCGCGCCGCCAGTGCGCCTGCAGGCGTCGCACCAGCGCGCCATGACCGAGGCGGATCATCGCCTGCAGCACCCGGAGTTCCTGCTTCATGCCCAGGGTCCAGCCACGGGCCAGGCGGCGGTTGTAAAAATCCTCGGGCAGGCTGCCGGTGGCGCGTTTGAACCGCCCCCTGGGGTCCAGCACCTCGAACAGGTTGACCAGTCGCACCTGCCAATGCCGCCCGTCCTGGTCCAACAAGGCGTGCTGCAAAGCCAGGGCGCTGGAGCGGTGCCCCCCACCGGCGTTGAAATAAACCAGATCAACGGTGCTGACCGGGACCGGCGGTGCCGGATTGGCCTTTGCAGCGAGGCCCATCAGGGGTTCCACGAGCAACACGTCTGAACGGTCAGCGCAGGCCCGCACAGTTGGCGTAAAACGTGGTGGTGGCCGGCCAGTCCGAGAAGACGCCGATGACCCCGACTTCCTGGGCGAGCACGTCCAGCACGCGCATCACATCGCCTTCCGTCTGGATGGCGGGGTCCACACCCTGATAATAAAACCCGTTGTTGCCATCGGCCAGGATGCCCGATCGTTCCAGGCTCCAGGCGATGATGTCCAGGCCCGCTGCCCTGGCGTTGCGCGCGTAAGCCGAGGGCACGATGGCGCCGCTGACATCACCCTTCAGCAGCGCAAAAATGGGCGGTGCCACGATGTTGATGCCGTCGCGCTTGTAGCCCTGCAGTTCGGCCGCATCGGGCAGGTCGGCGGCGGTGCCGGCATCGTCCAGGTACACCGCCTGCCGACCGAACGCCGGTGTGTTTTTCACCCAGTACAACACATCGGCCTTGTCGAACGACTGCGGCCAGACGTCGCGCGGCTTCACCCCGGCCGACTGGTATTCGTCGATCATCTTTTGCGCGTAAGCCTCTTGCGTGAAGCCTTCAAACGGCATGGTCACGCTCGCGCTCTTGAGTTCCGGCGTCATTTTCACGCCCAGGCGCTTGAACAGCTCAATGCTCTCCTGGTGCGTCATCAAGGTGCCGCTGCTGGGGCCTGCATAGAGATCGGTGCGAAAGCTTGCGGTACCCCCCTGGTATTGCGCGGCCGTGCGTGCAGCCGGGTTGGCAGCATCCATCTTGCCGCGCAGGGTCTTGAACTCGGCCAGCGTGATGTCGCTGGTGCGGCATTCGGCACTGGCCGGCGTGAGCACCTTGCCGTCGGCGTCCAGCGTGGCCGGCACAAAGGGCCGGGTGCATTTGGCGGCCAGGGGCGTGACCAGGATGTTGGTCGTGGTGTGGAGGTCGTTCTGCGCATGGCGACAGACCAACTCCTTGTCTTTGGTGAAGGTCACGTCGCATTCCACGATGCCGGCACCCATGCGGGCAGCGGCCGTGTAGGACTCCAGCGTGTGCTCGGGAAACTGCAGCGACGCACCCCTGTGACCAATGGAAAAGTCGCTGGCCGTGAACCGCCCGCGTTGGGCGCACTGTTGCAACTGGCGCTTGAGGCGGCTGTCGGCCATGTCGCCCACCAGAAAGAAGGGCCGTGGGCCCAGCTGCACCTGAACAGGGCGCTCCACCTGCTGCCAGGTGTTGTGGCGGGGGCCACTGTCGGCCAGGGCATGGCCCAGAAATGAGCCGGCCAAAGCCAGTCCGATCAGCAAACGTGGGGGACGCATGGACGTTCTCCTGGTGGGGTGCCGAGACACGGGCTCAACACCATTCAGATACCTCAAAGACTTCAAATACCTCAAATGCTTCAAATACCCTTTGCCCAGATGCTAGACATGCCTTGTGGCAGTGGCGTGACGGTGATGGCCAGCGCTCACCCGCCCGCAGCGGCGGCAGCGCTGCGCTCCAGCGCAAAATCGACAAAGCCCCGCTCCACCGAAGTCGACACCAGGTGCACGCGCACCAGCTTGCCCACCTTGAGATCGGGCACATGGCCCCTCAACCGACCCTCGACCGGCGGCTCGAAGATGCGCACCCAAGTGCCTTGGTCGCTGACACCGGTGACCACCGCATCAAAGCGCTCACCGACACGCGAATGCAGCAGCAGCGCCGCTTCAGACTTGCGCATCTGCCGCTCCACTTTGCGCGCGGCATCTTCCTGCAGGGTGCAATGGTCCGCCAGCTCCGCCAGTTCAGCCGGGGTGTAGGGCGGCCGTTCGCCCGCCAGGGCGGCCTTGAGCAGGCGCAGCGTGATCAGATCCGGGAAACGCCGGTTGGGCGCCGTCGAATGCATGTAGTCGCGCACCGCCAAACCGAAGTGACCGATGGGCAAGCCTTCGGACCGCTCGACCACGTATTCGCCCGACCCCATCAGCTTCACGATCACCAGCGACAGATCGGGAAACCGCAGCGGATCCACCTTGTGCTGGTGGGCCAGAAAAGCCTCCAGGGCCGGGCCATCGGGCTGGTTGGGGAGCTGGGTGCCATACCCGCGTGCCACGTCCACGATGCGCAACCAGCGCTCGGGCGAACGCACCACGCGCCGCAAGGCGATGGCCCCATGCGCCCCGAGGTAGCGCGCGGTACAGCCGTTGGTGGCAATCATGAGCTCTTCGATCAGCTGGCGCGCGCGGTTCTGTGGCTGCAATTGAATACCGGCGATGCGTTCGCCGTCGAACTGCGCGCGTGGCTGGAAGGTCTCAAACTCCAGCGAGCCTTCGGCACGCCGCAGCACACGCAGCTTCTGGGCCAGGCTGTCCTGGGCACGCAGCTGCGCCGCCACGCCGTGCACACGCCGGGCCGGTTCGGGCAATTCACCCTCCTCTTCCATCCACGCCGACACGGCGTCATAGGCCAGCTGCGCCTTGTTGCGCACCAGGGCGCGGTAGATCGAGGCATCCACCAGCACGCCGTCGTCGGTGAACGCCATCTCGATGACCATGGCCAGCCGGTCCTGATCCTGGTTGAGCGAGGTGAGATCGGTGGACAAACGTTCCGGCAACATGGAAAAGATGCGCGCCGAGGTGTAGACCGAGGTGGTGTTGAGCTGGGCGTGCCGGTCGATGGGCGTGCCCTTTTTCACCAGCGCATCCACATCGGCCACCGCCACCCAGACCCGCAGCCCGCCCTGAGGCAGGTGTTCGCTCAGCGAGAGCTGGTCGAGGTCGCGGGAGTCGTCGTTGTCGATCGAGAACCAGTCGCGCTGGCGGAGGTCGTGGATGCTGGCGCCGGTCTCCCTGGCGGGCCCGGTCAGCCCCGCGAGCTGCTCCTGCACTTCGGTTGAAAACTCGGCCTCCAGCCCGCGGCTGAACATGGCCCAGGCCGCCAGGGTGGCGAGCTGGCTGCGGTGGTTGTTGAGCGTTGAGTCCATGGCAATCTCCGGCGGGTGGTTCAACGCCCATTCTGCGCTCGCGCCGGCACAGCTGCCCGCACACGCTCGGCAGCATGGACCTCCACTACACTGGTCGGTCTTCCAACCCTCTCAACAGAAAGCAGCACCATGGGCGCGCAGTGGAAAGCCAAACACAAAGACATCGCAGCGAATGCCAAGGGCAAGCTGTTTGGCAAACTGGTGAAAGACATCATGATCGCGGCGCGCAGCGGCGCCGACCCGGCGGCCAACGCACGGCTCCGCCTGGTGGTCGAACAGGCCCGCAAGGTGTCCATGCCCAAGGACACGCTGGACCGCGCCATCAAAAAAGGAGCGGGACTCACCGGCGAAGCGGTCAACTACGAACGTGTGATCTACGAAGGCTTCGCACCGCACCAGGTGCCTGTGATGGTCGAATGCCTGACCGACAACGTGAACCGCACCGCACCCGAGATGCGCGTTCTGTTCCGCAAGGGGCAGCTGGGCACCTCGGGCTCGGTTGCCTGGGATTTTGACCACGTGGGCCACATCGAAGCCGAGCCAAGCGGTCCCGATGCCGACCCCGAAATCGCTGCCATCGAAGCCGGCGCACAGGACTTTGAACCCGGCGACGACGAAGGCACCACACGCTTCATCACCGACCCGGCCGATGTGGACCTGGTCAGCAAGGCCCTGCCCGATCACGGCTTCACGGTGCTGGCCAACCAGCTGGCCTACCGGCCCAAGAACCCGGTGAATCCGGCCAACCTCAGCCCAGAGCAGCTCGAAGAGGTGGAAGCCTTCCTGGCCGCGCTGGACGCACACGACGACGTGCAAAACCTCTACGCAGGTCTCGCGGGCTGAGCGAAAACGCTGCGCCCCGTGGTTTCAGTGCCAGAGGTCGCCGACGGGGGTTTCCGGCGAGAAACGGTGTGCGACCTGGGCCTGCAGCAGCTCCGCCGAAGCCAGCGCATCGGTGAGCGCATGGTGCGGCTGGTAGCGCGGCAGGTTGTAGCGGCGGCGGCTGTCCACCAGGCGAATGGAGGCCTGCGGCGGATGGCGGCCCAAAGCCCAGTTGAGCCAGCCCCTGGGCTGGTTGCGGTGCAGGCGCGCTTCCAGCTCCATGGTGTCGATCACCGGAAACGCAATGCCCTCTCCGATGCGGGGGCGCAAGGCGCCGTTGAGAAACTGGCGCTCGATGTCGCGGCAATGCACGACCATCACATGACCCGCCATCGCTTTCAGCACTTCGCCCAGCACCTGATCAAGGTCGGGCGCGGCCATCACCTGTGAGTCGGTGATGCCGTGGATGGTGACCGACGCCTCACCCAGCGGCACCCGGGGTTTGAGGATCCAGTGGCGCGAGGCGCTGGTGCGTATGCGCTCAAGGCTCATGGGCACCAGACCGATGCTGACGATGCCGTCCTTGACCGGATCCAGGCCGGTGGTTTCCACATCCATCGCCATCAGTGGCACGGCCGACAGCGGGGTATCGCCGCCCACCATGCCCGCCGCGTAATACGCTTTCAACCGCTCATCGCGAGCGTTTTGGGCCAAGGCTTCGAAACGCCTGGGCCAATCGGTTTCGGAGGCGCCGCCGGCCGCTGGCTGGTGCAGCAGTTGGGTGTGGAACACGGTCGGCGCCTCAGGTGGCCCGGCCGGGCTGGTAGCGGAATTTCAGGTAGGTCTGCGCATCGTCCAGAATGGAAAAGGCATCGCGCAGACTCTTGCGCTCGAAGGCCGACAGCTTGTCGGGCTCGATGCTGTTGTCGGGCTCCAGTCCCGCGACCAGATCGTCGGCCTGGTTGCGGATGCGCACGGTCGATATGAACTCCAGCGAGTCGTGCAGATCCTGCCCACGGCCTGGCGGCAGCACACCAGCGGCCACCACGTCTTGCAGGCGTTCAAAGGAGTTTTGCGCCAACGACCCGACGGCCAGTGCATGCACGCGGATCAGATCGGCCATGGGCGCGGTACCGCGCCGCTTGAGATTGATCGCCTTGCTGTGCCGGCCATCGGCCTCGACCACGAAGTCCTTGAAGAAACCCAGGGGCGGCGTACGCAACAAGGCGTTGCGCGCCATGCTGGCAAGGAATCGGGCATTGCCCCGGGCCTTGCGGGCGATGAGCTTGCGCAACCGCTCGGCCCAGTCGGTCTGCCCCCATACCCCGTCCAGATCAAAAAAGATGTTGGCGCTCAGCAACGTCTCTGCCGTGGGCTGTTCGATCCATTGCGTGAAGTAGCCTTCCCAGGTCTTCATCGGCTGGCGCCATTTGGCGTTGGTCGCCATGATGCCGCCGGTGCAATAGGTGTAGCCACAACGGGCCAGGCCATCGCTCACAAAGGCGGCCAGCGCGCTGAAGTAGGCATCATGCAACGCCGGGTCAAACCGGTTGTCCAGGATCAGGGCGTTGTCCTGGTCGGTCACCAGCAGTTGCTCGTTGCGCGCCATCGAGCCCAGCGCCAGAAAACAATACGGTATGGGCGGCGGGCCCAGTTCGGCCTCGGCCAGTGCCAGCAACTGCTGCTTAAAGCTGCGCCCGATCAACGCCATCGCCGAACCCACCATGCGGGAACTGGCGTCTTCGTTGACCATGCGCACAAAGCTCGCATGCACGTCGGATGTCAGCGCAGCCAGTTCGTCCACGCTGGCCTGACGGAAGATGCTGCTCACCACAAACAGGCTGTTGCGGCTTTCATAGTGCACCACGTCCGACAGGGCGATCACGCCCAGCGGCACACCGTGGCGCATCACCGGCAAATGGTGAACGTTGTGCCGAAGCATCTGCAACATGGCCTCGAACACCATCTGGTTGTGCTCCACCGTGACCAGCTTGGCCGTCATGATCGCGCTCACAGGCGTCTCATAGGCCAGCCCACCGGCCACCAGCCGGGTTCGGATATCGCGGTCGGTGATGATGCCCGCCATGGCGGACTCCGCCGGGCTGCTGGCTTCTTCCAGGATCAACAACGAAGACACGCCGGCCTCGGTCATGCAGCGCGCGGCCTCCACCGCGCTGGCGGTGTGCGGCAGTGTCACCGGCTCGCGACCGATCAGCGTATCGACCGTGGCCGACATCAGCTGATTCGACTCTTCACGCCGGGAAACCACCTGCCTCAGGCGGGTCCGGTCTTCGGTTTCGACCTGATCGGCGAACGCCTCCTGCGTGTCAAACAGCTCGGTGAAGAGCGCCTCGGGGATCAGGTAGAGCAGCGTATCTTCCAGCGCCACCACCGGAAAACGGACCTTCTTTTTTTGCAACAGGCCGGCTTCGCCGAAATGCCCGCCTTCGGTCAGGCGGTTGTACAGCGTGCCGTCCCGGCGAAACACCTCGACGGCACCACTGCGCAGCACAAACCAGGATTCGGCGGGCTGGCCAAATTCCAGGATGGAACTGCCCGCCTTGAAGTAGCGCACATCCACCGCCGTCGCCACACGGCGCATCACCTCTTCAGGCAACGCCGCAAACACAGGCTGACCCTGCAGGAACTGCAGAATTTCGAGCTGCTCGTCCTGCATGGTCGGGGGTTGCATCAGCTGCGGGGCTCGGACATCAGGCCCTTCACCACGGCGACCGTGGCCACCAGCAGCACCACCGTGAACGGGAAACCGGTGGACACGGCCATGGCCTGCAAAGCCACCAGACCGCCACCCAGGATCAGGGCGATGGCAACAAGGCCTTCGAACACACACCAGAACACGCGCTGGGGCGTGGGTGCGTCGACCTTGCCGCCGGCAGCGATCACGTCGATCACCAGCGAACCGGAGTCTGACGAGGTCACGAAGAACACCACCACCAGCACAATGGCCAGGAACGAGGTGATTTGTGCCAGGGGCAGCACATCCAGCATCTGGAAAATCTGCAGCGGCAGCGCGGCCTCGGCGACGGCTTTGTAGCCATCGGTCACCAGCTGCGAAATCGCCGTGCCACCGAACACCGTCATCCACAACACGCAGGCCAGCGAAGGCACGAGCAACACGGACACGATGAATTCACGCACCGAACGGCCACGCGAGACGCGGGCGATGAACATGCCCACAAAAGGTGACCAGCTGATCCACCAGGCCCAGTAGAAGGCTGTCCAGCCCTGGGAGAAGTTGGCGTCGTCGCGGCCAAACGGCATGGCCAGCGCAGGCAGGTATTCCACATAGGCGCCCAGGTTCGAGAAGAACCCGGTGGCAATGGCCAGCGTCGGGCCGACTGCGACCACAAACACCAGCAACAGGATGGCCAGAATCATGTTGATTTCGGACAGGCGCTTCACACCCGCATCCAGGCCCGCCAGCACCGAGGTCAGCGCGATGGCCGTGATGCCGATCACCAGCACGATCTGGGTCGTGTTGCCCAGGGGGATGTCAAACAGGTAGTTGAGACCGGCGGCGGCCTGGGAGGCGCCCAGGCCGAGCGAAGTCGCCAGACCGAACATGGTGGCCAGCACGGCCAGGATGTCGATGACGTGGCCAGGCCAGCCCCAGACGCGTTCGCCCAGCAGGGGGTAGAACACCGAGCGGATGGTCAGCGGCAGGCCCTTGTTGAACGAGAACAAGGCCAGGCCCAGCGCCAGAATCGCGTAGATCGCCCAAGGGTGCAGGCCCCAGTGGAAGATGGTGGCGGCCATGGCCAGTCGCTCGGACCCGGCCGCGTCGCCCATGGCGGCGCCCAGTGGCGCCCAGTCGGTGCGCACACCGTTTTCCATGGCCGTTCCGCCCATGGAGCTGCCGAAATGCGACAGAGGCTCGGACACGCCGTAGAACATCAGGCCAATGCCCATGCCTGCAGCGAACAGCATGGAGAACCAGCCCAGGTAGCTGTAATCGGGTGTGGCCTGGGTGCCCCCGAGGCGCACCTTGCCCAGCGGCGACACCGCCAGCGCGATACACACCACCACAAAGATGTTGCCGGCCGACAGGAAGAACCAGTCGAGGTTGGACGTGAGCCAGCCCCGGATGCTGGCAAACATGGGCTCCACCTGGGTCTGGAACATCAGCGTCAGCACCACGAAGGCAACCACGGCGAGACCCGAGATGGCGAACACCCGGTTGTGGATGTCGAGGCCAAAAGGCCCCAGGTTCATCACGATGTTGTCTTGCCCGATCTTGTAGTCGGTGCTGATCGGATTGACCTTCCCATCGGGGATCATGGGATCTTTTTTATCACTCAAATTTTTCTCCAAACGAAATCTTGCAGCCAGGCAAAGCTCACGCCAAATGGCTTAACGTAACCTTACACCGTAACATGGGTAACGAAAAATGGCGACCGATGAAGGGTCGGAAAAGCCATTGCTTTCAGGCGTGAATCAGGGAGCGGCTGCCATCGAATGCACCGCGACCATCAGGTGAGCCCCGCGCCATCCGTGGGTTTTCAGCCGATGTAACCATCCGGA
Source organism: Hydrogenophaga sp. (assembly GCA_041584075.1). Taxonomy (GTDB): domain Bacteria; phylum Pseudomonadota; class Gammaproteobacteria; order Burkholderiales; family Burkholderiaceae_C; genus Hydrogenophaga. The sequence continues at coordinate 2,724 of JBFHEQ010000025.1, read as the reverse complement.
AGGCCCCTGCCCGGCGCAGATCCCGGACCTTGCGGCCAGATGCCAATTTTGTTGCAGTGCAACAACATCGCCGCGACAGATGGCGGCCAGGGCCTCAATCCAGCGCGCACGGAGGCCGCTCACCCGCCAGCGCCTGCAACAGGTTGCTGGTGGCCAGCTCGGCCATGGCATGGCGGGTTTCGTGGGTGGCCGAGCCGACGTGCGGCAGCGCCGTGACCCGGGGGTGGCGGCGCAGGGGCGAGTCCAGCGGCAAGGGTTCCACCGCAAACACGTCCAGGCCAGCCGCACGCAAGTGACCGCTGTCGAGTGCCGCCAGCAGCGAGGGCTCGTCGACCACCGGACCGCGAGATCCGTTGATCAGGATGGCCCCCGGCTTCATGGCCGCGAGGCGCCGGGCGTTCATGAGGCCCCGCGTTTCGTCGGTGAGGGGAAGGCAGAGCACCAGAAAGTCGGCACGGGTCAAGAGCTCGGCCTGGGACACCGCAGCGGCCTTGCCAGCCAGTTCAGGGCAGGTCACGGCACGGGGGTGGTGATAGATCACGGGCATGCCAAAACCCAAGGCCGCGCGCCGGGCCACCGCTTGACCGATGCGCCCGAAACCCAGGATGCCCAGCGTCTTGCCATGCACGTCCCAGCCAAACAGAGACTCGTCGATGGCGGCTTGCCAATGCCCGTCGCGCACATGGTTGGCCAGCTCCACCACGCGCCGGCTGCAGGCCATGAGCAACGCGAACAGCGTATCGGCCGTGGTTTCGGTCAGCACGCCAGGGGTGTGCGTCAACACGATCCCGCGCTCGCGCAAGGCTGGCCTGTCGTAGTTGTCCACGCCCACCGACACGCTGGAGACCACCTCCAGACACGGCGCCTGCGCCAACACCGACGAATCGACCGGATAGCTCGCGCCGATGAGGCCTTGCGCCGTCGGCAAGGCCGCGAAAAATGCCGCCCGCTGTTCGGGCACCCGGGGATTGGCCACGACCACTTCATGGGCCGCGCTCAGCCGGGCCAGCTGGTCCACGGGCAGCTCACGGAAAACGATGACTTTCTTGCGGGTCACAGGCCGGCAGCGGTCAACTCGTCGCGGGTGGGGAAACCTTCGCTGTCGCCCAGCACCTGCACGGCCCGCGCACCGATCCAGGCGCCCCGCTTGACCGCATCGGGCACGCTGAGGCCGTCCAGCAAGCCGCTGATCACACCCGCCGCGAAACCATCGCCGGCCCCCACGGTGTCGACCACCTGGGCCACCGGGAAACCGGGCACATAGCCTTTGCCCGCATCGCCCTCAAAGTAGGCGCCTTCAGGCCCCAGCTTGACCACCACCAGCTGGGAACCTTGTGCCCGGTAAAACGCAGCGACCCCTTCGGGCGTGGTCTCCCCGGTGAGGATCTCGCCCTCTTCCAGACCCGGCAAGACCCAGTCTGCCTGAGCGGCCAGGGCGTTGATCACCTCGCGCATGCGCTCGGGGGAGGACCACAGCGAGGGGCGCAGGTTGGTGTCGAAAGACACGGTGCGCCCCGCCCCCCGCATCAGGGACATGCTGCGCTGCACCGTCGCCAGACAACTGTCCGACACCGCCGAGAACACGCCGGTGGTGTGCAGGTGCCGCGCCGAAATGAGCCACGGCACATCGATCTGGTCGGGCTGGAACAGGCTGGCCGCCGAGCCCTTGCGGTAGTACTCGGTGGGTGGGTCACCTCCGCCCTCGACGCGGCCCTTGATCTGGATACCGGTTCGCTGGGTGGGGTCGGCGATCACATGGGAACAGTCGATGCCTTCGGACGCCATGACACGCATGAGGTAGCGGCCCATGGAATCTGCACCCACGCGGCTGGCCCAGCCCACCTTCAAGCCCAGACGGGCCAGACCGATGGCGGCATTGGTCTCCGCGCCAGCGGTGCGTTTGCCGAAAAATTCTGCGTCTTCCAGTGGCCCGGGTCGGTCGGCCACCAGCAACAACATGGCCTCGCCAAAGGTGATCACATCCAGGCTCATGCCATGCTCCTTGCGACTTCGCGCAGTTGGTTCAATTCATCTCGGGTCACCGACAACAGATCGTCGCCCACGAGCGGGTATTCGATGGCCCACGGCTGGTTCGCGGGCAGCTGACGCAAGATCGACCGCCACGGTGCCACCGAGTCGGTCAGGGGGACCGCCAGCCAGCGGCGCGGTTCTCGCTGAACGCCTTTGCAATGCACGTAGCAGACCCGCATGGCCAGTGCAGCGGCGGCGGCCTGGGGGCACTCGCCGGCCCAGTGCCAGTTGCCGATGTCAAACGTCATGCCGAGCGGGACACCCTCGGCGTCGGCCGCCGCGAAAAACGACACCAGCGCACCCAGGGTGCCGGCCGTCACCGTCTGGTCGTTTTCGACCACCAGCTCAGGCCCTGCCCCGTCCAGCAAGCCCTTCAACGTTGCCAGACCGGCGGCATCGGCGGGCCGAAAGCCCCCGATGGACATCTTCAGGCGCGACGAGCCCAAGGCCCTCGCCCCGATCAGACCGCGCTCCAGCGCCGCATGGTCCAGCTGACCACCCGCATCCCAAAGGCCTTCAGGACTGGAATACACCTTGTTCAGCGCGGGCAGCGCCCGGGCGATCGCCGACAACTCGGCTTCGCCATCGAGCAGCAGCTCACCGCGCACCTCGACGCCGTCCGCCCCCGCCTGCTGTGCCAGCTGGGCAAAGCGCAGCTGGCCATGGCGGCGCACTTCGCTCGCACCAAACGAC
>JBFHEQ010000024.1:0-14439 GCA_041584075.1 Hydrogenophaga sp. | reverse complement strand
TGCGCGGTTGGGGAGGCGAGATCAAATCAGACGACTACACATGTAGAACTGTACGAAGAAGGCTTGCGGACGGGGGTTCAAATCCCCCCAGCTCCACCATACCCTGTGACAAAGGCCGCTAGGAATAACCACCTGGCGGCCTTTTTCTTTGTGATCAAGGTTTTGTCTTGATCACCCCAAGGTTCGGGATGGTGTTCAAAACTCGCGCAGTGCGCGGCGTGGCTTTTGCGGGATGAAGCGTGAGGCGCGAAATCCAAGGCAAGCCTGGACGGCTTGCCTGAATTCGCAACGAAGCGCATCGCCCGCAAAACCACGGCCCGCCAAGGTTCGGCTCAAAACGGCTGTCTGACGCACCTGTTGGCTTGCGTGTGCTGCCCGGCACACGACGCGCCAAGCAGGCACGCCAGCCATCCCGTTTTGAGCCCGAACGCGCATCGCGGGAGTTTTGAACACCATTCCTGGGAGCCTTCGATGCCGCAATGGGCTCGCGCGTTTCTCATTCTTCGAAAAAGCCGTTGATTCAAGTCGTCCGGGATTGCTGCCGATGGTTTCAGTAAGGCTCCTGAGGTTTTTCGCTTGTTGCGACCTGCCTTGAGGCTGCTGTCAGGCTCTGCCGCACTGGTTGAGTTTGGCGAGCAGCCGCTGCTCACCACCTGCGCGATCACATCGGTGCACAGGTCCGGGCATGTGGAGCATGTGCAATCAACATTTGAAGGATTCCCCATGGATGTATCCCCCGCGTTGTTGGCCGATCGGGTCATGCAGCTGCAGCAGGGCAGTGAGGTTCAGGCAGGGCAGATGCGCTTGATGAAGGAAGCCATGAACATGCAGGAGTCGGCTGCTCAGTCACTGCTCAGCGGGGTCACAGGCAACCTGCCTCTGGCCACGGATGGCTCTGTGGGGACGCAGGTCAACACCATGGTTTGATCCTGAGGGAATGGTTGGCGGCGGTGTTTTGTTGCTCGACAGGGTTTTGCGGTGCCCTCACCTAAAATGGGTTCCCCTTCAGGCAGGGATTGCGCCCTGCCGCCACGCCGCCTCTATCGGCACCGCCTGGTGGCGAGCGGTGTGGCCCCCCTGTCCCTATCCATTCAATCGGTCGTTTGACATGCTGGCGCTCCAGGACATTCTTTTTTCGCAAGGTTTTGGCACCCGCCGGGTTTGTACCGGGTTGGTGCAGCAGGGCTGGGTGCAAGTGGGTGAAGGGCGGGAACCCTGCAACGATCCACTACAGGGGTTTGAACCCAAGGGGTTTGTCTTCTGGGTGCAGGATCAGCGCTGGACTTACCATGCGCTGGCCTACCTCATCTTGAACAAACCGTCTGGTTTTGAGTGTTCACAAAAACCCAGTACCTATCCGAGTGTGTACACCTTGCTGCCAGGGCCGTTGCGCGAACGGGGTGGCGGCGCTGCGGCCGGCGTCCAGGCGGTCGGCCGGCTGGACCAGGACACCACCGGCCTTTTGCTGATGTCGGACGATGGCAAGTTCATTCACCGGATGACGTCGCCCCGGCACCATGTTCCCAAGGTCTATGAAGCGCAGCTCAAACACGCGATCACCCCGGATCAGGTAAGCCGGTTGCTGGCGGGCGTGGTGCTGGACGATGACCCCAAACCGGTCAAGGCGCAAGCTTGTTCCGCTGAAGGTGAGCACCATTTGCGTTTGACCTTGACCGAGGGCAAGTACCACCAGGTGAAGCGGATGGTGGCGGCTGTCGGCAATCGCGTCGAGTCGTTGCACCGATCCGCCATTGGCGGGCTGTGTCTGGAGGGTGATTTGGCCGAGGGGCAGTGGCGCTGGTTGACCGAGGCCGAGGTTCAGGCATTGACGATCAAGGTGCCAGCACAGCCAAGCCAGCCCCAGGGCTGACCGCGGTTCAGAGCAGATCGCCCTTGCGGCTGTCGAGGGGGATGAGGAACGAGTTGTCTTGCCACTGGGAGCCCAGATCACCGACCCGCGAGTCGCCGGCGACGCTGTTGGGCCAGTTGGACAGGGGGCTGAAGTCGCTTCGGCTGCCGCGTTGTTTGTTGAGCGCAGAGCGAAGGTTGGCCTGCGCGGCGATCAAGGCTCGCTCTTCCATCTCCCGTTCACGCATGGTTTGAGCCGTCGGTGTTTCGCCCAGAAATTCGCTGCGAATTTCGGTCACCGTGGGCAAGCTGCTGGACCTCACGACCCAATAAGGCAGCCCGCATTGGGTGAGCAAGGAGTGTTTGAGCAGGCGGGTGCTGCGGGGCAGTGCATTTTTGCCGGGTACATCCAGGCATCCCACCACACGACCGTCAGCTTTGCAGATGGTGAAGGTGCAATAGACCCCGCCAAGCAGGTTGTACCACTCCATGCCTTTGTCTTGCTCTCGCGGCATGGTAAACCGCGTCACCGGTAGTTTGATCATGACGTGGTGATCGTAGAAGGCGCGCGAGAGCCAGTGCCAAACGCGGGCTTCTTCGCTGTTGGTGATCGCGCGCACACCCAGCGGCCAGTGTTTGGGGATGCGCCTGCGGGCCTGGGTTCGCCGTTTGGTCCAGGCGTGGTGCAGCCCTGCACCCAGCATCAGAAGTGCTGGTGCCAGGACAGTTAGCAGCCAGGGGTTGTTCCACACAGTCGATTACGAGCGCAAGGCCCATCCTTGTAATAGTTGTATCAAATGTAATCAATTGCTCGGGATTTGGAGCTATTGCGGCCCCAGTGAAGCGGCATTTGTGTGAAATCTTTGGTGAAAGGAGGTGTCTTGTGACCTGCTTGCTGGCCTGAACCGGGTCGCGAGAAGGCGTGAAAAGAGTGTCAGGTGAAGGTTGAAGCGCCCATGTGCGCCAAAAATGCCCATTGCTCGCTTTTATGAGTCCAGACGGAAGCGGAAGTTCGGATTGTGCCGATCTCGTGACAGCAGGGCTATCCCCCAAACAGGGCAGTGGCCGGAATCAGGAGATGCCGCTCACAAAGGCCTGAATGGCCTTGATGGCTGCGTCAGGGGTGTCACGGTGAGGGCTGTGTCCACAATCGGCGAAGGTCGCTGTCTCGGCCTGGGGCGCCATCTGGGCGATGTCGTGCAGCTGGCGCAACGAGCCGTATTCATCGTTCAGGCCTTGCATCAGCAGCAGGGGTGCGGCGATCGCGCCGCATTCGGGGCGGATATCGAACGCGCGAAATTCGGGGCTGAGCCAGATATCGTTCCATTGCCAGAAGGCGTTGTCCACATCGCGGTGGTGGCGTGCAAGCTTGGCCCGCAGCCCTGTGTCGGCGAGAAAGCTGTCCCGGGCCTTTTCGATCGAGCGGATGGACACCTCTTCAACAAAGGCATGGGGCGCGATGGCTATGCAGGCGTTGACCGGGTGCCGGGAGGCATGCAGAAGGGCGATGGTGGCGCCGTCGGAGTGGCCGATCAGGATCGGGAAGGCAATATCCAGTTTCTTGAACAGGGCAGGCAACACCTGTGCGGCTTCGTGGTGCATGTAATCGGGAGCCAGCCGCCCTGTGTGCCAAAGAGGACAAGCGGCAGCCGGTGGGCGGTGTGGGCCGCGCACATCGGCAATGGGGTCGGACTGTCCGTAGCCCCGTCTGGCGTACAGCCAGCCGGCCCGACCGGTGGCTGCGCACAGTTCGGCCGGCCAGTTTCGACCGCGCTGTGTCCACATGGAGATGCTGCCCAGGCCTTCGTGCAGGAAAACCAGGGGGGATGCCGTGTCGGGCCCGGCGATGTGGGCCACTTCGAGGTGCACGCCTTCGAGCTCGATGTGGGTCATGGGCGCATCTTAATGGCCTGCCGTTCATGTGCCGTCAGCAAGCGCCCAAGGCGGCGCGCCGGACCCGTGGCGGGATCCCCGGCGCAGCCGATCTGCTGGAAAACCTGTATTCTTCCCGGCATGAAACTGATGTTGGATTCGTTCTGGCGTGCGGCTGCTTATTGTGTCCACCCCCGGGTGATCGGCCTGTCTTTCCTGCCGCTGGTTTTGATGGTGGTGGTGTCATTCGGGCTGGGCTATTTTTTCTGGGAGAGCACGGTGGCGTCGGTGGCCGCCTGGATGGAGAGCTACCAGTTGATGCAGGCGTTTCTGGGTTGGCTGGAGCGCATTGGCATGGGCTCGTTGCGCACCGTGTTTGCGCCGTTGCTGGTGCTGATTCTGGCGACGCCGGTCATTGTGGTGGCCTGTTTGCTGCTGGTCGCGGTGTTCATGACGCCCGCCATGGTCGACATGGTGGGGCGCCGGCGTTTTTCAGGCCTTGAGCTCAAGCGCGGGGGTTCCCTGGTCGTGAGCATTCTGTGGTCTTTGGGATCGACGACGCTCGCTGTGGCTGCGCTCTTGGTTTCCATGCCTCTGTGGCTGGTCCCGCCACTGGTTCTGGTATTGCCACCCCTCATCTGGGGCTGGCTGACTTACCGGGTGTTTGCGTTTGACGCGCTGGCCAGCCATGCCAGCGTCGAGGAGCGCAAAATCTTGCTGCGCAAGAACCGCAGCAGCCTGCTGCTGATGGGGATTCTCAGCGGGTACATGGGTGCGGCGCCCAGCCTGTTGTGGGCCTGGGGTGCCTTCGCGATTGTGCTGGCGCCCGTTCTGGTTCCGGTGGCGATATGGATCTATACCCTGATCTTTGCCTTTGCGTCCCTGTGGTTTGCCCATTTCTGCCTGGCAGCACTGGCGCGTTTGCGTGGGCACGGCAGTGTTGACGTGCTGGAGGCCCGCACTGGGCAGGAGGGGCCCGGGCCTGAGCCTGAGTTGCCGCTTCTGGTGCAACTGCCTCCGAACGACAAGAGCGGCGGGCCCTCGCGTTGAAGATGTCCTTGTTTTTCCTTTTGCAGGTCCTATGACTGTTTCATCCGCACCGGCCTTTGGCCTGATCATCATTGGTGACGAAATCCTGTCGGGTCGACGCGCCGACAAACACTTGCCCAAGGTCATCGAGTTGCTGCAGGCGCGGGGGCTCAACCTGGCTTGGGTGACATGTGTCGGCGATGACCGGGCTCGCATCACGGCCGTCCTGCGTGATGCGCTGGCCTCGGGCGATGCAGTGTTCTCCTGCGGCGGCATCGGGGCGACACCCGACGATCACACGCGGCAATGTGCCGCAGTGGCGCTGGGGCGCGAGCTCGCGTTGCACCCGGAGGCGCGTGAGCTTATTGAGCAGCGCATGCGGGATGTGGCGGCGGAGCAGGGTCAGGTGTTTGACCCGGACCGGCCCGACAACGTACACCGCTTCAATATGGGTGTGTTTCCCGAGGGCGCACGCATCATCGCCAACCCGTACAACAAGATTCCGGGTTTTTCATGTGACGGTCCGGGTGGCGGCTCGGTACATTTTGTTCCCGGGTTTCCTGTCATGGCCTGGCCCATGATCGAATCGGTTCTGGACACCGAATACCGTTCGTGGCACCGAGTGGATGTCTGGCAGGAGCGATCGGTGGTTGTGATGGGCGCCATGGAGGCCGCGTTGACCCCTCTGATGGAACAAATCGAGCGGGAGCATCCGGTCAAAGTGTTCAGCCTGCCAAGCGTCGATCACCCGGAATACGGGAAACACATTGAGCTGGGGGTCAAGGGCGAACCAGCAGGTGTGGCGGTCGCGTTTGCCATGCTGCTGGCTGGACTGACCGCTTTGCATGCCGAACTGGGCCCCGAGATGGTGCGATGAAGGCGTGGTCCAAATTGGTGCATATAGGCTAGGGTGCACCATAGCGGTGCGTTTGGTCTTCATCCAGGATTTAGGCGGCAAAAATGGTGCATTGCCCTTGCAGATGCGCTGCCTGTGCCCAGTGTGTGCGCCATAATTCTGAGTCAAGGCCGTCTGCGCCGGTGAACCGGCGCGCATGGTCAAAGAGTTGGCACAGAAACTGCGTGTCATGCCGAGTCGTAAGTTCAATCCCTTATCCAGAAACAGGAGTATTTGATGGCCAAGACCGTCGCAGACGTAATGCAAATGGTGAAAGACAACGAGGTCAAGTTCGTTGACTTCCGTTTCACCGACACCCGTGGCGCCCAGCAGCACACCACGGTGCCCGTGTCGCATTTTGATGAAGACAAGTTCACATCGGGCCATGCGTTTGATGGTTCGTCCATCGCCGGCTGGAAGGGGATCGAAGCCTCCGACATGCAGCTGGTTCCCGATCCCAACACGGCCAACATCGATCCCTTCTATGAAGAGACCACGCTGATCCTGACGTGTGACGTGATCGAGCCTGCCGATGGCAAGGCCTATGACCGCGATCCCCGCTCCATCGCCAAGCGCGCCGAGGCCTACCTCAAGGCCTCCGGCCTGGGCGACACCGCCTTTTTTGGGCCAGAGCCCGAGTTTTTCCTGTTTGATGGCGTGCGCTGGAGCACGGCCCCCGGCCATACCTTCTACGAAATCGAAGAGTATGAAGCACCCTGGAACAAGGGGGCCAAGCTCGAGGGTGGCAACCGTGGCCACCGGCCTACGGTCAAGGGCGGCTATTTCCCGGTCCCTCCCGTCGACAGCACGCAGGACATGCGCGCCGAGATGTCTCTGATCCTGGAGTCTTTGGGCATTCCGGTTGAGGTGTTCCACCATGAAGTGGCTGGCGCCGGTCAGAACGAAATCGGTACCCGCTTCAGCACGCTGGTGGAGCGCGCCGACTGGACGATTCTGCAAAAGTACGTGGTTCACAATGTGGCCAACGCTTACGGCAAAACCGCAACCTTCATGCCCAAGCCTTATTCCGGCGACAACGGCAGCGGCATGCACGTTCACCAGTCGGTCTGGAAAGACGGCAAAAACCTGTTCGCGGGCGACGGCTATGCAGGCCTGAGCGAATATGCGCTGTACTACGTGGGTGGCATCATCAAGCACGCTCGTGCCCTGAACGCCATCACCAACCCTGCCACCAACAGCTACCGCCGTCTGGTGCCTCACTTCGAAGCACCGGTGAAGCTGGCTTATTCGGCCAAGAACCGCTCGGCTTCGATCCGCATTCCTTATGTGGCCAACCCCAAAGGTCGTCGCGTGGAAGCCCGCTTCCCTGACCCCATGATGAACCCTTACCTGGGTTTTGCGGCCCTGTTGATGGCTGGTCTTGATGGCGTGGAAAACAAGATCCATCCCGGCGAAGCCGCCACCAAGGATCTCTACCACCTGCCTCCAGAGGAAGACAAGTTGATCCCGACCGTGTGCCACAGCCTGGACCAGGCGCTGGAGTACCTCGACAAGGACCGTGCTTTCCTGACCAAGGGCGGTGTGTTCACCGACTCCATGCTCGACGCTTACATCGACCTCAAGATGGGCGAAGTCAACCGTGGTCGCATCGAGGTGTCGCCGGTCGAATACGACATGTACTACAGCCTGTGATGCAGCGCCCGGCTGTGGCCGGGTCTTGAGCGACACTTGGGAGTGATCGCGATATCGACGAAAAGGGACGGCGAAAACCGTCCCTTTTTGCATGGGAGTGCAGCATATTCGCAACCCGGGTGGGTCAAAACGGCACTTTTCTGGCGGAATTCAGTCATACTGAAAATTGATTGAATTTGCGCTTTGAGCGCCCGGAGAAGTTGTGAAGTTGATGTCTGTAGAAAAAATGCCTACCCGTTCATGGATGACCGCGGCTCTGGTCCTTGGCGCAGGCTTGACGCTTGCAGCGGAAGCGTTCGCCCAGGACAAAATTTTCCGTTGTGGCAACGAATACATCAACAATGCCAACGAGGCCAAGACCCGTGGTTGCAAGCCCATGGAGGGCGGCAACATCACCATCATCCAGGGCACGGTCCCTCAGGGCGCCAGCACCGCCAATGCGTCAAAGCCCAGTGCAACGCCGCGGCCCAGTGGCTCGCGCATCGACACGGCTGAGCAGCGCTCTCGCGACAGCGATGCCCGGGTCATTCTGGAGGCTGAATTGCGCAAGGCAGAGGATCGCGTGGCCCAAGCCAAAAAGGCTTATGCCAACGGCGAACCGGAAAAAGAAGGCATCGAGTCGCGCAACTACCAGCGCTACCTGGACCGAGTGGCGGAGCTCAAAGCCGCTGTGACGCGGGCGGAAGTTGATGCCAGCAGCATTCGCCGCGAACTGGATCGCCTCGGCCCGGGCAAAGACGCCAGTTCTGCCGCAAAATAGGCGGCTTGAAAAAGCCTGACACCCCCCCCGATACCACCCCAAAACGCCGCCGCGCTGTGGCTGCGTCCCGCGCTGAGCGCTCAAAGGCGGCGCCCGCTGCGCAGCGCTTCCATACACTCGACCTGCTCGCCACCTTGGTGGCGGTGGTGTCAGGTGATGGCACCGTGCTGTTTGCCAACGCTGCGCTGGAAGATGCCTTGGGCATGTCGCGTCGCAGTATCAATGGCACCCGCTTTCAGGAGCAGTTGACAGAACCGGCGCAGCTCGACAATGCGCTGCATGGCGCGAGCGGCAACGAATTTGCGGCGCTGCGCTACGACGGATGGCTCCGCCGCCCAGGCTATGAGCCACTGCCTGTTCATGTGGTGGTAGCGCAGACCGATACCGATGGCGAGGTGATTGTGGAGTTGCTGCCGCTGGAGCAGCAAACCCGCCAGGAGCGCGAAGAGCGCCTCATTGATCAGGCCCAGACCAACAAGGAGCTGATCCGCAATCTCGCCCATGAGATCAAGAACCCGCTAGGAGGAATCCGTGGGGCAGCGCAATTGCTGCAGATGGATTTGGAGTCCAAGGACCTGATCGAATACACCCAGGTGATCATCCATGAAGCGGATCGCCTGCAGCTGCTGGTGGACCGGTTGCTCGCGCCGCACCGCAGCCCGCACGTGGTGGGCGATGTGAATATCCACGAAGTGTGTGAGCGGGTGCGCTCCCTGATCCTGGCGGAGTTCCCCAAGGGGTTGCGCGTCGTGCGCGACTACGACACGTCCATTCCGGAGTTCCGGGGCGACCGGGAGCAGCTGATACAGGCCCTGTTGAACATTGTCCACAACGCGGCACAGGCGCTGGCAGACCGCGTTCTGGCGCAGGATGCGCAGATCATTTTGCGCACGCGGGTTGGCCGTCAGCAGACTTTTGGCAAGCAGCGTTACCGGCTGGCATTGGAATTGCATGTGATTGACAACGGGCCTGGTGTACCAGACTCGATCAAGGACCGCATTTTCTATCCCCTGGTCTCAGGGCGGGATGGTGGGTCCGGCCTGGGGTTGACGCTGGCGCAGACGTTTGTTCAGCAGCACCACGGTCTGATCGAGTGTGAAAGTGTGCCGGGCCAGACGGATTTCAAGATATTGATTCCGTTGCCTTAAATCGATCAACACGCTCTTTGGAGAGCGAAGGGAAAACAAGCACATGAAGCCCATCTGGATAGTGGATGACGATCAATCGATCCGCTTCGTGCTGGAGAAGGCCCTGTTGCGCGAGAACCTCCCCACGCGCAGCTTCACCCATCCCCAGGAAGTGCTCAAGGCGCTGAACGAGTCTCCCGAAAGCGAAGGACCACAGATTCTGGTAAGCGACATCCGCATGCCAGGGGGCTCGGGGCTGGACTTGCTGGCAGAGGTGAAAGAGAAGCTGCCAGGCCTGCCGGTGATCATCATGACGGCGTACTCCGACCTGGACAGCGCGGTGTCGGCGTTTCAGGGGGGCGCTTTTGAATACCTCCCCAAGCCGTTTGATTTGCCGAAGGCGGTGGAACTGATTCGGCGTGCCGTGGACGAGAGCCAGCGGGAGGAGGTCGCGGAAGAGCGTTTGACCGCTGCGCCCGAGATGCTGGGGCAGGCGCCCGCCATGCAGGATGTGTTCCGCGCCATTGGCCGGCTGAGCCAGAGTCAGGTGACGGTCTTGATCACTGGAGAATCCGGGTCGGGCAAGGAATTGGTGGCCCGCGCCTTGCACAAACACTCGCCCCGGGCGGGCGGGCCTTTTGTCGCCATCAACACGGCAGCCATTCCCAAGGATTTGCTGGAATCCGAGCTCTTTGGTCATGAGCGCGGCGCTTTCACCGGGGCACAGGCGATGCGCCGCGGGCGTTTCGAGCAGGCCGAAGGTGGCACCCTGTTTCTGGATGAAATCGGGGACATGCCGTTTGACCTGCAGACGCGCCTGTTGCGCGTGTTGTCCGACGGGCATTTTTACCGCGTGGGTGGGCACAGCGCGGTGCGCACCCATGTGCGAGTGATCGCCGCGACCCACCAGCACTTGGAACAAAGGGTCAAGGAAGGGGGCTTCCGCGAAGATTTGTTCCACCGGCTCAATGTGATCCGCCTGCGCCTGCCTGCGCTGCGCGAGCGCCGCGAAGACGTGCCCATGTTGACGCGCTTCTTCATGCAGCAGAGTGCCAAACAATTGGGGGTGGAGCCCAAACGCATCTCGGAAGGTGCGCTGCGCCTGTTGTCGGCTTTCGACTTTCCCGGCAATGTGCGCCAACTGGAAAACTTGTGCCATTGGCTGACGGTGATGGCGCCTTCGCAGGTGGTGGAGGTCAAGGATTTGCCTCCCGAGGTGCTGGCGGTATCACCCGCGGCCGCCAGCCCCACCGCCAGTCCGGCCGCTGCACCGGCACCTGCTGCGGAGGACTTGCCGGTGGCGGTTGCCAGCGCGCCTGTCCGGCTCGCAGAGCAGGTGGTGGTGGCGCCGATGGGCTCTGAGGGCGAGCCGCAACTGGCCGAGGACTGGGCTGAGGGGTTGCAGGCCGAGGCCAAGAACTTGCTGGAGTCGGGTCGCCCTGAGGTCTGGGATGTCTTGACGCGGCGGTTTGAGTCCCGGCTGATTCAGGCTGCCCTGGCCTTCACCGGCGGGCGGCGCATCGAAGCGGCGCAGAAGCTGGGCATCGGGCGCAACACCATCACCCGGAAGATCCAGGAACTGGGGCTGGATGAGGGCTGACAGGCTCTGGTTCGGGTGTTTGCTGTGATAGGCTTGGGGCGGCGTTTATGCCCCAGCGCACGCGCGCCCACAAGCGTTCGTGGATCACGTAGGTGATCAGTCCCATTGCGGCGAGCAAGGCGGACAGACCCATGCTTTGGTGCAGGCTGCCCAGAAAGAGGTAGTTCACGCCCGTCATGATGATCAGGCCGGAGGTTTGCCATGTGAGGGCTTTGGCCCAGGTGCGTTGGTTGTTTTCCATGGTCGCAGTGTGGCGAATGGCCCGATGTGAATCAACGTTGCGTTTGCAATCTTTAAGTCACGTTTGGTGATAATAGTCACCATGCATGATCAAAGCCAACGCATCACCCGCAGCGAAAGGGCCCGGTTGTTTCGAGACCGGTTGAACGAAGCCATGCAGTCGCAGTGGCTCAACCGCAGCACGCTGGCCGAACGGGCCGGGGTGGACCGGTCGACGGTGTCTTTGTTGTTGTCGGAGCAGCAAGTCCGCCTGCCTTCCGGGCATGTGGTGGCGGACCTGGCTGCGGCCCTGAATGTGACCACCGACTGGTTGCTGGGCCTGACCACGACCACGCGGGCGCCTGGCGAAATCCTGCGGGAGTCGCTGCAGGTGGCCGAACGGGCACCGGGCCGAAACGACGCCAATATCGAGCGGTGGCTGCAGGAAGCCGGCGATGCCAAGGTGCGCAATGTGCCTGCGACCTTGCCCGAGTTCATGAAAACCGAAGCGGTGATGACTCTGGAATACGCCGATTACGCAGGCAAATCGCCGCAGCAGGCGCTGGCGGAAACCCAGGCGCGGCTCACCATCAGTCGCCTGCCCGGAAGCGACGTGGAAGTGGTGTTGCCGCGCCAGCGCCTGGAGGACTTTGCCCGGCGCGCCGGCATCTGGGCCGACCTGAGTGTCGAAGACGTGCGTGAGCAGCTGGACCACATGGCTGATCTGTGTGACGAGTTGTACCCCAGTGTGCGCCTGCATCTCTTCGATCATCGCCAGCATTACAGCGCCCCCATCACCGTGTTTGGGCAGCGCCGCGCCGTGATCTATGTCGGCAGCTCGTATTTTGTGTTCAATACCCAGGAGCATGTGCAGGCGCTCACCCGGCACTTTGATCAGCTGGTGCGGGACGCGCGCGTACTCAGCCACGAGGCGGCGGCGTGGCTGCGCGCGCTGAGCGCCCAGGCGGTGTGATCAGTCTGCGAGGGTCAGGACCACCGGTGCGTGGTCACTGGGGCGCTCGTTCTTGCGCGGCACTTTGTCGACCATGCAGGCGGTGGCACGCCCCTTGAGGGCTTCTGAGACCAGGATGTGGTCGATGCGCATGCCCTGGTTTCTGCGGAAACCAGCATTTCGATAGTCCCACCAGCTGAAGTTTTTCTCAGGCTGAGGAAAGAGCCGCACCGCGTCGCTCAGGCCCAGATCGACCAGGGCCTGCAGGTGGGAGCGCTCTTCGGTGGTGCAGTGGATGGTTTCGCGCAGTCCGTCCGGGTCCCAGACGTCGGCGTCGTCGAAGGTGATGTTGTAGTCGCCCATGAGCACCAGGTTCGGGTATTGCGCCATTTCAGCGCGCACCCAGGTGCGCAGGGCTTCCAGCCAGCCCATTTTGTAGACAAACTTGTCACTGTCCGGGGCCTGGCCGTTGGGAAAGTAGGCGCCGATGACCCGCACGCCGTTGATCGTGGCGCACAAGACGCGGGACTGGTCGTCGGGAAAACCGGGGATGTTCTTGATGACATCGGCTGCAGGGGTCTTGCTGAGCAGGGCCACACCGTTGTAGGTCTTCTGGCCAAACCACTGAGACTGGTAGCCGGCTTCGCCGAACGCGAGGGTAGGGAATTTGTCGTCGGTCAGCTTGAGCTCTTGCAGCGCCAAGACGTCGACCGGATTGGCCGCCAGCCAGTCCAGAACCTGAGGCAGGCGCACGTTGAGGGAGTTGACGTTCCAGGTGGCGAGTTGCATGGGATGTTGTGTTGGGCGCAGCCTCAGGCCACGCGCGTGTAGGTCACAAAGGCGAAGAGCAGGCCGTTTACGGACGTGTGGGGTTCGCGGCGGGTTTCTTGCCACTCGGGCCCGAGCCGGGGGGCGAAGGCGTCGCCCTCGTAGTGGTGGGCGATTTCGGTGACCACCACGGTGGACGCCAAGGGCAGGGCCAGCGCGTAGATCTGTTCGCCGCCGATCACCCAGGCATCGCTGTCGGGCGCACAGAGCGACAAGGCGTGGTCGATGGAATGGGCGACTTGCGCGCCAGCAGCCCGCCATTGGCCATTGCGGGTGATCACGATGTTGTCGCGGCCCGGCAGGGGGCGGAAGCGTTCAGGCAAGGAATCCCAGGTTTTGCGGCCCATGATCACGGCGCAGCCCTGTGTGGTGCGCTTGAAGTGGACCATGTCTTCCGGCAGATGCCAGGGCAGGCCGTTGTTTTTGCCGATCACGCCGTTGGAGGCGCGGGCGTAGATCAGGTGCAGTCGGGCGGGTGCTTGAGGGGCAGATGTATCAGGCATGGGTCGATTGTGCCGTGCTCGGTGGCTGCGCGCGACGGGTGGGCCACAACACGCTGGCGATGGCCATCATCACGAAGCCCATGGCCAGCCAGTCGCGCCAATGGGGCACCTCGCCCACGATCAAGGTGGCGCTGAGCGT
Organism: Hydrogenophaga sp.; assembly: GCA_041584075.1. Lineage (GTDB taxonomy): Bacteria > Pseudomonadota > Gammaproteobacteria > Burkholderiales > Burkholderiaceae_C > Hydrogenophaga. The sequence continues at coordinate 1,014 of JBFHEQ010000024.1, read as the reverse complement.
GCCGACCAGGGGAATGGCCATGATGCTCATGGCGCTGGTGGCGGGTGGCAGGGTGCGTGCCATGCCGAACCAGATGAGTTGGGCGAAGCCATAGTTGATCAGCACACCGTAGAGCAGGCTGACCCACATGGGCAGCGAGAAGGCCGTGATGTCGGGCAGGGGCTCGAGGGACAGGGCCAGGGCCCAGACCACCACGCTGCCCAGCAACAGCATCCAGACCGTGACCACCAGCGGCGAAAGGGTGAATTGCGCGCGCCGGAACATCAAGGTACCCAGGGCCCAGCAGACGGCGGCACCGAGCATCCAAGCGATGCCGGCCGGGCGACCGCTGATGCGTGCCACTTCGTGCCAGAGCAGCAGGGCGATGGCGATGGAGGCGCACACCACCGCGACGCGCATACGCGGCGTGATGCGCTCCCCGAAAAACGCAGCACCGAGCAGCACGGTAAAGATGGGCATGGTGAAGCCCAGGATGGCGGCACGCCCCGAGGCCAGCTCCTGCACGCCAAAGATGGAGAGCGTGTGCCAGCCCAGCACGTTGGGCAAAGCCAGTGTGGCGATGGCGACCCACTCCCGACCGACCGGCCACATGCGTTCGCCGGAACGCTGGACGTAGAAAAACAGCCAGCCCGCGCCCAGCAGCATGGTGGAGGCCCGGAAATAGAGCGGGCTCATTTCCTGCAGCGAGAGCTTCATCATGGGCCAGTTCACACCCCACATGAGGGTGAGGGCGAGCAGGGCCCAGGCTTGTTTGCGGGAGATCATGCAGCGCCTCTCAGAAAGGGTCCCGCAGAGCGGTAGCGTGTTGGGCAACCGATCCGGCGCAGGGCCGCCCCAGGCCGGATCAGCCCCCACGGGGGGCAGCGACCCGCGAAGCGGTGGAGCGTGGGGGCTTCGATCCGGCGCAGGGCCGCCCCAAGCCGGATCAGCCCCCTCGGGGGGCAGCGACCCGCACAGCGGTGGAGCGTGGGGGCCACCACCTCAGACCGCGACAGGGGCCTTGATGGCGGGGTG
>JBFHEQ010000023.1:0-14694 GCA_041584075.1 Hydrogenophaga sp. | reverse complement strand
CACCGGCGGTAACCGGCAGCACCCGAAAACCACATCCCGCAAGCGTTCGGCCCCAAATGCGACCGCCTGACGCCAATGTTGGCGTGTGTGGTCCGTTGGGAGGATCAACTGTTCGCTTTGGGTGGGTGTTCAAAACGTACACATTGCGTGAGTGGTGAACACACCCTAAAGGGCGCGGTCTGCACGGCGGCAAGCGTGCACAATGCACGATGAAGAGCAAAGGAATGCGTTGGTGCATTTCTCGTGTACCGGTAGCAATGGGTGGAATCAGATGGCAGGTGGAAACGGGCGGTGGACAAGGTATTTGTCCTGGCTCAAGTGGTCATCACTTGCGCTGGTCGTCTTGGTGTTGGTTGGCACGGCCTGGCTGGTGTTACAGGAAATGCGCACCTCGGCCTACCAGGCCCGGTTTTTTTCACGCCTGGCCAGCAAGGCCACTGTCTCGATGGGGGAAGGACCGAGCGACGCCATCCGTTTTCCGGCGAACGCCCCCTATGACGATCGCATGGGTTATGCCAAGCTGCCGCAATTCCTCGACCGCCTGACGCAGCGCGGTTTTGATGTGAAAGCCCAAGCCCGGATGTCACCCGACATGCTGGATCGGGTGGATGAAGGCTACTTCGCGCCCTATCGGGAAAAGGTGCAGGGGGGCGTTGACATCCGGGACTGTCGGAACACGGCCCTGTATGTGCAGCGTTCGCCTGAGCGCGTGATCCAGCGGTTCGCGGACTTGCCGCCGCTTTGGGTGCAAAGTCTGCTTTTCATCGAAAACCGCGAGTTGCTGGATCCTGCCGAGCCCCGGCGCAATCCCGCCGTGGAATGGGACCGCCTGGCTGTGGCTGTGTTTGGGGCCATACAGACAGCGGGGGGCGCTGCAGGCGAAACGCCGGGGGGCAGCACCCTGGCCACTCAGATCGAGAAATACCGCCACTCGCCCAACGGGCGCACCGCATCGGTGGGCGACAAACTGCAGCAGATGGGTTCGGCCAGTTTGCGGGCCTATCTGGAAGGCGAAGACACCACGGCGTCCCGTCAGGGCGTCGTGGTGACCTACCTCAACACCATGCCTTTGTCCGCCAAGGCGGGGTTTGGTGAGGTGCATGGCATCGGCGACGGGTTGTGGGCCTGGTACGGCCGCGACTTTGCCGATGTGCAACGCATCATTCAGCGCCCGGTTTCAAAAGAGACCGTTGATGCCGATGCGGCGCAACTCTACAAAGAAGTGCTCAGCCTGCTGATCTCCCAGCGCCGACCCTCTCACTACCTCGAGGCACCCACCGAAGAGCTGGAAGGAATCACCAACACGCACTTGCGCTTGCTGGCACAGGCCGGGGTGATTCCTGTGGCGTTGAGAGACGCTGCTTTGGCGTCACCCCTGACCCGGCGAGTGGGCCGTGTGCCATCTTTGGGCGGGAGTTTTGTTCAGCAAAAGGCCGCCACGGCCGTGCGCACCCACCTCGCAGGGTTGCTGGGCAACAGCCTCTACGAGCTCGACCGACTCGACCTGCGGGTGGAGACCACGTTTGAAAGCGGGGTGCAGCAGCAGGTAACCCAGTTTTTGCGCGGGCTTCGCGATCCCGAGCGGGTCAAGGCTTTGGGGTTGAATCAAAAGCACTTGTTGGCCAAGGGTGACCCTGCCGATGTGATTTACAGCTTCAACCTGTATGAACAGGTCGGTGGGCGCAACGCGCTGCGGGTTCAGACGGACAACCTGAATCAGCCGCTCAACATCAACCAGGGCAGCAAACTGGACCTGGGGTCCACCGCCAAGTTGCGCACTTTGGTGACTTATCTCGATGTGATCGAGAAATTGCACCGTCGCCTGTCCCCGCTTGAACCGGCGCAATTGCGTCAGCTGAGTTTTGACCGCAGGGACGTGCTTTCGGGCTGGGCTGTGTCCTACCTGCTGCAGGCCACAGACAAGTCGTTGAGGCCCATGCTGGATGCGGCGCTGGACCGGACATATTCGGCCAGTCCGCGCGAGGTGTTTTTCACCGGTGGGGGCGAACACCGTTTCGGCAACTTCAGCGCTGCCGACAACAACCGTGTGATGCCGGTCCACGAGGCTTTGCGAAACTCCGTCAATCTGGTGTTCATCCGCCTCATGCGCGATGTGGTTCAGCACTACATGTTTCTGGTGCCAGGATCGTCTGCTCAGATCCTGCGCGATGCGGATGATCCTCGCCGCACCGCCTATCTGGAGCGCTTTGCCGACCAGGAAGGCCAGGTGTTCCTGCGCCGCTTCCTGACGAAATACGGCGGAAAAAGCGCTGAGCAGCAGCAAGAGCTGTTGCTGGAAGGCTTGTGGGTCAGCGACTCTCGCCTGGCCGCTGTACACAGAAGCATTGCGCCGCAAGCATCGCTGGAGGATTTCAAGTCTTTTGTGCTGGGGTATTTGCCCAAAGGGCAGAAAGATGTCGAACCACAGCGTCTCGCTCGTCTCTACGAGCAATACGATCCCAGCAACATGTCGCTCGCCGACCGGGGCTATCTGGCTGGGGTGCATCCGCTGGAGCTGTGGCTGCTGGGTTATTTGCAGGGCCATCCTAAAGCGACTCAGAAACAGGTGATGGACGCCAGTGTGGGCGAACGTCAGGCGGTTTACAAATGGTTGTTTTCGACCCATCGCAAGAGTGCACAGGATCGCCGCATCCAGACGCTGCTCGAACGAGAGGCATTTCTGGAGGTGCACCGCCAATGGTCCAGCATGGGTTACCCCTTTGGCACCCTGGTGCCTTCTTATGCCACGGCACTCGGCGCGTCGGCCGACCGCCCGGGCGCTCTGGCGGAGTTCATGGGCATTCTGGTCAACGACGGGATCCGGCGCCCCCAGACCCGCATCCGCAGCATCCTTTTCGCCGAAAACACGCCCTACGAGACGCTTCTGCAGCCGCGCCCGGTGGCGGGCGACCGTGTCCTGGAGCCGGAAGTGGCCCAGGCTGTTCGGGGAGCCATGCTGGATGTGGTGGAGGAGGGCACGGCGCGAAGGGTGCTCAATGCGTTTGTCGGGCAGGACGGGGTGCCGCTGGACATCGGCGGCAAAACCGGCACGGGTGACCAGCGTTTCAATACCTATGGGGAGCGGGGTCAATTGCTGGTGTCGCGGGTGGTCAACCGGTCGGCGACATTTGTGTTTTTGATCGGGGACCGCTTTTACGGCACCATCACCGCATTTGTGCCGGGTGAAAAAGCGGCCAACTATGGATTCACCAGCGGTTTGCCTGTGCAGTTGCTCAAGCAGCTCGCGCCCGTTCTCATGCCCCTGCTGGACTCGCCGAAGCCATCGGGCGTCGAAACGCCGGCTTGCCAGGGCTGAGCGCGACGTCAGCGGCACCCTGTTCTCGGCGGGAAAACCGTGCAGAAAGTGGGAAAAGAGGTTTGTGTGAGACTGTTGCCTTCGATGTTCGCGGCCATTTCCATCGGGTCTAGATTCCATGTCCATCACCTCACTCGATAAAAGCAAGATTCGTTTTCTGTTGCTGGAGGGCATACATGCCTCCGCCCTGGAAGCCTTGCGAGCGGCGGGCTATACCCAGATCGAAGCTTTGTCTGGTGCCCTGCCAGATGACGAGCTGAAAGAAAAAATCGCCGATGTCCATTTTCTGGGCATCCGCTCGCGCACTCAGCTGACCGCCGAGGTCTTGGCCCATGCGCACAAACTGGTGGCGGTGGGTTGTTTTTGTATCGGGACCAACCAGGTCGACCTGATTTCGGCACGAGAGCATGGTGTTGCCGTGTTCAATGCGCCGTACTCGAATACCCGTTCCGTGGCCGAAATGGTGCTGGCCGAAGCGATCCTGTTGCTGCGGGGCATCCCTGAGAAGAACGCTGCCGCACACCGCGGCGGCTGGATCAAATCTGCGGAGAATGCCTACGAAATTCGTGGCAAGGTGTTGGGAATCGTGGGATATGGCTCCATTGGCACGCAGCTTTCGGTGCTGGCCGAAGCCTTGGGCATGCAGGTGATCTTCCATGATGTGGTCAGCAAGCTGCCTCTGGGCAATGCGCGCCAGGTTCAGGGCTTGCCCGAACTGCTCGCCCAGAGCGATATCGTGAGCCTGCACGTCCCCGAGTTGCCATCGACCCAGTGGATGATGGGCCCCGAGGAGATCGCTGCCATGAAGCCTGGGGCCGTGCTGATCAACGCCGCCCGAGGGACCTTGGTGCGCATGGAGCCATTGGCCGCGGCCTTGAAGGCGCGCAGGTTGCTGGGCGCTGCGATTGACGTGTTCCCCGTTGAACCCCGCGGCAATCAGGACGAGTTCCTTTCGCCGTTGAGGGGGCTGGACAACGTCATTCTGACCCCGCATGTGGGAGGCTCGACCATGGAGGCCCAAGCCAACATCGGGCTGGAGGTCGCCGAGAAGCTGGTGAAATACAGCGACAACGGCACGACGATTTCGGCTGTGAATTTTCCCGAAGTCGCGCTCCCGCCCCACCCGGGGAAACACCGCTTGCTGCATGTGCACCGCAATGCCCCGGGCGTCTTGTCCAAAATCAACCGCATCCTGTCCGATCACCAGATCAACATCGCAGCCCAATACCTTCAGACCCGTGACGACGTGGGCTATGTGGTGATCGATCTGGACACGGCCTCGTCTGCGCTTGCCCTGGACAAGCTGGCCCAGGTCCCGGGCACCATCCGCAGTCGCGTGCTCTTTTAGAGAAAGCGGTCAGGGATCTGCACTGGGCATCATGCTCTTCACCACAGGCGGGTCGATAGCGCCACAAAGCATGGCCCTCGTGAAAGTGCTGACCCGCGGCAACCCGCAGGCTGGCGGGCATAGGGCGACCCGGCGGCCGACCACCCCCTGACAAGGTCGGCTTGCACGGTTACACCGCCTGATCGTGGCACTCCCCGCGTGCCTGTTTTTTGGGCATTCCTCCCGGCGCCAATGCAGGCGCGGGTTCCGCAGCTTGTTCCTCGGTTTATCCACAGGGTGTTGCACACGGCATGGGTACAACTGTTCATGCGGACTTGCACCACGTCCAGGACACGATCGGGTGCAAAACAGGGTGCATAGGTGGTTTCGGCGGGCTTCGTTTCGATGGAACTGCGTGCCCGCCGCCGTGCTCCTGGCCAACACGACCGCCGAAGTCTGGTTTTTGTAGCGTCGCCAGGCCGCCTTCTCCATCGCCGCGGTGCTCGATGGCCCGATCGCCGAGGGCGCTCGCGCGCTTGCCCGCGCGGAGCGGGCCGAGACGCAGAACGACGCTTCCTACACCAGGTACTACAGGGCCAAAGCCTGAAAATGAATGATTTATATCGACTTCTTCATTAGATCGTAATACCAATAATTAGCATGTAACAAAATGTATTTATGTTTAATTAATTGGCTAATAGGTCGAAACAACAATTGTCTCGGAAATAAAACCCGACGCACCCAATCTACCGATCTTCCAACTTAGGGGAATAGCATGAAGAACACCAACTTGTTCCTGTCTCTTGTCGCCGTGGGTGCGCTCACCGCTTGCTCAACGCCTGTGCCTCCTCAACCCGCAGGTCACGCCACGATGTCCCGCGTGACCCAGTATTCCCAGGCAGAGGTGGACGAGGCTGCTTCGGCCTATGTGTCACTCTTCAAAAACACCATTGAACAAACCGTTTCCAGGCGGCAGTACCAGGAGACACTGGCTTACAAGCACATGAGCGCAGAAGCCTGCTTCGAAAGCCGTGCCAAACGTCTGTTGGCCAAGCAGGTGACCCAGGAAGAAAAGGAATCCTTGATCCTGTCGCAGGTGTCCCAGGATCAGCTCAAGACCTATCAGAAGCTGTCCAAGGGCTATGTCTACCGGATCAACGGTCTGGAAATGCTGACTTGTGACACCGCAGGTTTGAAAGTGGCTTACAAGACGGCCCTGTATTGAGGTAGCCGCTCCCCCTCACCCTTAGAATTCCGGTTGCACCCGCGCTATGCGCGGGTGTGCTGTTTCTGGCGCATTTGTTTTCAAAGGGGCGGGCGTTTGCCCAGGGGCGCCCAGCGTGGCCCGAAGGCGTGGCATGCCGTCTCATTGCCAGCTCTGTCAGGGCTGGCACCCCTTTTGGGTTCTTCCCGGCTACATTGACTTCGCGTCGCTCGCAGAGGGCATGGCGCAAAGTCAACAAACAACCTGGAGGCAATCATGGGGATGGTGGATTTGAGCGGGAAAACGGCCTTGATCACCGGCGGTTCGCGGGGGCTGGGTGCGGGCATGGCACGAGCGCTGGGGGAGGCGGGTGCGTCGGTGATGTTGGCCGACGTGCTGGAAGAACCGGGGCGTGAGCTGGCTCAGCGCCTCAGCACATCGGGCATCCGAGCCGCTTTTGTGCGGCTCGATGTCACCGATGACGGCCAATGGGCCCGCGCGGTGGATGCGACGGTCGCTGAATGGGGTGGGCTGGATATCCTGGTGAACAACGCCGGCGTGGAGGTGACCGCGCTGGTGGTGGACACAGAAGCCGAGTCCTTGCGCCACATGCTGGATGTGAATGTCGTGGGCACCGCATTGGGCATGAAACACGCCTTTCGTGCCATGCGGCCGGGCGGTGTGGCGGGGCAGGGTGGGGCCATCGTCAACGTCGCTTCCGTGGCCGCCACCATCGCCTTCCCTGCCATCGCGGGTTATTCCGCCAGCAAGTCCGCCATTGACCGGCTGACCCGCGTTGCCGCCATGGAGTCGGGCAAGCTGGGCTATGGTGTGCGGGTCAATTGTGTATATCCCGGCCTGGTTCCCACCGACATGGGCATGAAGCTGGCGACCGATGTGGTGACCGCCGGCCTGTTCCCCTCGCCCGATGCCGCCGTGGACGCGATCGTCCAGCAAACCCCCCTGGGTCGGTTGGGTACCGTGGAGGATATGGCCGACGCCGTGGCTTTTTTGTGCTCCGATGCCGCACGTTTCATCACGGGCGCCGGTCTGCCCGTCGACGGCGGAATGGGGATGTAAGCAGGTTGCGCTGGATCGCCTTGGTTCAGCGCAACCTGGTGTCAGCGTAGGTGCTTTGCAAAGGGACGCGGCGCGCCCCGTTGAAGCGGGCATCCCAATAGGCCGCGCGCATGTCTTCTACCCGCACATGTCCGCCGGATCGAGGTGCGTGGATGAATTTGCCTTCGCCGACGTAAATGCCCACATGGCTGAAAGCGCGCTTCATGGTGTTGAAGAACACCAGATCCCCGGGTTTGAGTTCGCTGCGATCAATGGTCTCGGTGGCCGCGGCTTGTTCAACCGATCGCCGCGGCAGCAATTTGCCCACCGATTGCTCGTAGACCGCGCGCACAAATCCGCTGCAGTCCACGCCGGAGGCCATGTCGTTGCCCCCATACCGGTAAGGAACACCCAGAAAGCCCATGGCGTTGATCACCAGGCTGGAGGCATGCTCGCCGACCGAATCGCGGGCAGCCTGAATCTGGTTGCCCAACCGGGACATCAGCCCTTTCTCTGCCAGCAACGAGTCCATGGCCACATAGTCCGGCTCAAGCGTGGGCGCAGCGTGGGTCAGCGCGGAGGCGCCGGTGAGCAAAAGAATGGAAACCCACGTTTTCATGTGGAGCGCAGACTATCTGCGATTTCTCAGCAAGTCAAGCGAGAAATGTCCGATAAGGCCTTGATTCCATGGAGAAATGCCGTATTGGATGTTTGACGGGTCGTGGGTGGGGGCGGGTGACCACCTTTGCCTGCGGTCATCGCGCTGGTTTGGATGAAATGCCCAACACTGCCATGTATCTTTGAACATGGTTCAATAAAATGAACTATCAATTTTTTGCTGATCCTTGTGAGGGATATATGAAGGTGGGTGATTCATGTCGGTGACGTTTGATGCCATCAGGCCATTGCCTTCGCCCGAAGAGCAGCAGAAGGCCAATGCCCTGCGGCAAGTTCGCCAGAGCAGACAGGCGCGTGCGGCAGAGCTTCGTCGCGCACAGTTGTTGGTTGTGGCCTGGGACATGCTGAAGGAGCTGGGACTGGCGGGTTTCAACATGCGGGCCTTGGGCCTCAGGGCCGGCTACACGGCCGGCGCAATGTATGGGTACTTTGCCAGCCGGGATCACATTCTCCAGGCTTTGCACGAACGCTGGATGGAAGAATTGAGCTCGGCCGTGACCCAGGTGCGGTGGCCGCGCCGCACGCGCCGAACCACTTCTGACGCTGGCGCCGAGTCGCCGGTGGGTGCCAGAGGCCATGGGGTTGACGCAGTTGCCGACGCACGAGAGCGGTTTCTGGTCCGGTCCGAAGTGTGGTGGAACCACCTGACACGAGAGGCCTTTGCTGTGCCGCTGCTCCTGCTGCATGGCGAGCAGCACGAAGCGGGATCTTCGGCGTCTGGGTTGATTGAGGCCGATGCCGACAAGTCATGGCCGAACCGGACGCCGTTGGGGTCTCTTGAGTTGGCGACACACGCCTGTGTTCAAGACCTGGAGGTGGCGGGCTGGGCTCCTGATCGGGCGCTGCGCTTGCAGCGAGACGCGTTGTGCCTGGGTGTTGGTCTTGCTGTTTTGGGTGGCGTGCATGGCCGTGACGGTGAGCCGGTCAGCAGCTCCCCGGCGGCAGATGGGTTTCGCCAGACCTTGGAATGCTGGTTGCATCGCGGTGATGCACCAGCCCGGGTTCAGGGCCGCACGAGGGGAGGAGGTCAGCCCGACCTGTTTGCGGGGGGGCATAGCGGGTAGCGAATAGGGGCTTTCGCCGGTTTTGGGTGACAGATCTAAGATAGGCTTGCGCCTTTGCCACGGGTCCACAGAGCGGGCTTTGTGACCCTTTCCAATTTGGTCCAATGAGAAATGAGAAAAGATCATGATGCTAGAGGTTGATGACGCCCAGTTGGTGCTGGTGGATTACCAGAGCCGTCTCATGCCGGCCATCCACGAGGGTCCTCAGGTACTGGCCAATGCCGTGCGCCTGGCCCAGGCCGCAAAGCTGTTGCAAGTGCCGGTGTGGGGCACTGAACAAAATCCCGACAAGTTGGGGCCCAATGATGCAGCGATCCGGGCAGCCTGTCGGAAAACCCTGGTCAAAATGAGTTTCAGTGCCGTGGAAGCAGGTTTGCTGGACGTGTTGCGTCCACCGGCTCGTCCCTCGGGTGGCAATGCGCGCAGCCTGCCCAGGCACTTGCAGAAATCCGCGGCCCCATCGCCGGAGCGCAGCATGGTGGTACTCGCGGGTTGCGAGGCCCATGTGTGCCTCCTTCAGACGGCGTTGGAGCTGATGGAGCAGGAGGTGGATGTGTGGGTGGTCACCGATGCCTGTGGTTCCCGCACTGAGCGCAACCGCGATGCCGCTTTTGACCGTCTCGCCGGTGCCGGTGCAGAGCTGGTGACCACCGAAATGGTGATTTTTGAATGGCTGCGCACCGCAGAGCACCCGGCCTTCCGCGAAGTGCATGCCCTGATCAAGTAGCGGGTACTTTTCCTGGGTGGGCGTGTGCTTGCGCGGTTGGGATGCGGGTGGGGTTTTGCGTCAGCCTGACGCAAGCCTGATTCTCATAATTATGAATTCAGTTTGAACCAGCCCAGCATCGCGGCCACAGCGAGCGGGCAGGACGCCCATCTACCCGCACCACCACCCGAGGAGACATCCCATGGCACAACCCCAAGCCTACGCCGACTTCCATCGCCGCTCCATCGAAGACCGCGATGCCTTCTGGACGGAACAGGCGCAGCTCGTTGATTGGCACAAACCGTTTGACCGGGTCTGCAATTACGACAATCCGCCGTTTGCCCGGTGGTTTGAGGGTGGCTTGACCAACCTGTGCCACAACGCCGTCGACCGGCACCTCAAGGACCGTGCCGACCAGAACGCGCTGATCTTTGTTTCCACCGAAACCGACGTCGAGAAGACTTACAGCTTTGGTCAACTGCACGCCGAGGTGCAACGCATGGCCGCGGTTTTGATGGCCCAGGGCGTGAAGAAGGGCGATCGGGTCCTGATTTACATGCCCATGATCCCCGAGGCCGCCTTTGCCATGCTGGCCTGTGCTCGCCTGGGTGCCATCCATTCCGTGGTGTTCGGTGGTTTTGCGAGCCATTCGCTGGCCAGTCGCATCGAAGATGCGTCTCCCGTGGCCATCGTGAGTGCCGATGCGGGCTCTCGTGGTGGCAAGGTGGTGCCCTACAAACCCTTGCTGGACGAGGCGATCTCGCTGTCCAGCCACAAACCGGCGCATGTGGTGATGGTGGACCGTGGTCTGGTGGCGTTCAACCGCACCGAAGGGCGCGACGTGGATTACGCCAGCGCACGGGCGCAGGTGATGGACCAGCTGGTGCCTTGCGAGTGGGTCGATGCCACCCACCCCAGTTACACGCTCTACACCAGCGGCACCACGGGCAAGCCCAAGGGCGTGCAGCGGGACACGGGTGGCTATGCCGTGGCCCTCGCCGCGAGCATGAAGCACATCTACATGGGCGAGCCTGGCGAAACCTATTTCTCGACCAGCGACATCGGCTGGGTGGTTGGCCACAGCTACATCATCTATGGCCCCCTGATCGGTGGCATGGCCACCATCATGTACGAGGGTCTGCCGATTCGCCCCGATGCCGGTATCTGGTGGAGCCTGGTGGAGCGGTACAAGGTGTCGGTCATGTTCAGCGCGCCCACCGCGGTGCGTGTGCTCAAGAAGTACGACTCGGCCTTCATCAAAAAATACGATCTCTCCAGCCTCAAGGCGCTGTTTCTGGCGGGTGAGCCACTGGATGAGCCCACGGCTCAGTGGATTTCCACCGAACTGGGCAAGCCCATCATCGACAATTACTGGCAAACCGAAACGGGCTGGCCCATCCTGTCGCTGTGCAACGGTGTTGAAGCGGCGGACAGCAAGTTTGGCTCACCCGGCAAGGCCGTTTACGGCTACAACGTGAAACTGCTGGACGACCAGACTGGTGAGGAGCTGCAGGGTGCCAACCAAAAAGGCGTGGTTGCCGTTGAAGGTCCCTTGCCGCCAGGCTGCATGCAGACGGTTTGGCAAGACGACGAGCGTTTCATCAACACCTACTGGTCCAGCGTGCCGGGCAAGATGGTCTACAGCACCTTCGACTGGGGTATCCGGGACGCCGATGGTTACTATTTCATCCTGGGTCGAACCGACGATGTGATCAATGTGGCTGGACACCGCCTGGGCACGCGCGAAATCGAGGAGAGCATCTCCAGCCATCCAAAGATTGCCGAGGTGGCCGTCGTCGGTGTTGCCGACCAGCTCAAGGGGCAGGTGGCTATGGCCTTTGCCGTGCTCAAGGATGCTTCCGTGTTGACCGACGATGCAGCCCGGCTCAAGCTTGAGGGTGAGGTGATGAAGCTGGTGGACGATCAACTGGGCGCTGTCGCCCGTCCGTCCCGCGTCAAGTTTGTGGGTGTCCTGCCCAAGACCCGCAGCGGGAAGCTGTTGCGGCGCGCCATTCAGGCTGTTTGTGAGGGCCGGGACCCTGGAGACCTGACCACCATGGACGATCCAGCCGCCTTGCAGCAGATCAAGGACTCCCAGGGGTAAAGCCTTGCGTTCGCTGCACATCAGGTGGGGCAGGTGCTGCGGACGTCCTGGGGTGCGGTGTTCAGGGGCGTTTGGCTCGAAAGGGCGACCCCCTGAAGGCTTTGCACTGCCTGCCGGGGGTGTACGGCGGAAGGGCTTTGTCAGTATGATGCATGCTTATATTGTCAAAGCATGGTGCAAGATGGAGCAACTGATCGGATCAGAAGCCAGCGTGGAAAAGGCCCGGGTGTTTGAACTCGCGGCTGAACTGTTCGGGGTGCTGGCCACTCCCATGCGTTTGCGCATCCTCAGTGCTTTGTGCGACAAGGAAAAGTCGGTTTCCCAATTGCTGCAGGAAATCGAGACGACTCAGCCCAACCTCTCTCAGCACCTCAACCTGCTCTACCGCGCCGGTGTACTGGCCAAGCGCAAAGAGGGTACCCAGGTGATTTACAGGGTTCAAAGCGAAAAGGCGGTGACCTTGTGCCGCACCGTGTGTACACAGATCGCGATTGAAGTGGGAGAACCCAGCGCCGTGCAGGCCTCCGAGCGCCTTTCCCCGCGCATCGTTTCGTGATTGTCCCGACCCGGCGCGTTCCGCTGCGCCTCCATGTCCTTGCGCTTGCGAGCGCCTTGAGCGGTTAGCCGTGGTTCTCAATGCCTTGAATCGGTGCAAAACGCACTGATTGCGTGCGCAAAGCCGTTTTTTCTTCCACGATGTGCCTGCCAGTGGCACAATCGGGGATTGCAGTCACGTCCTTCCACAGTCACTGTCGCATCCGCCAACCGGTCAAGCCGTGTCGCGGAAGGTTTCCTTAACCAGCTTATGTTTCCCTGAGGGAAACGGAGGTCAGCGGATTTATGAGCGATTCCTCATCCGGCAACGTTTACGTCGCCTATCAAAATAACTCGTACCTTTTTGGCGGCAATGCGCCCTATGTCGAAGAGATGTACGAAAACTACCTGGCCAGCCCGGGTAGCGTGTCAGAGTCCTGGCGCGAGTATTTCGATGCACTGCAAAACGTGCCCGCGGTTGACGGAACCGATGCCCGCGACGTCCCCCACCTTCCTGTTGTCAATGCCTTCGCTCAGCGTGCGAAGCAAGGCGGTACCCGAGTTGTTGTGGCCGCAGGTGCCGACTCTGACCTGGGTCGCAAGCGCGTTGCTGTTCAGCAGCTGATCGCCGCATACCGCAATGTCGGCTCCCGCTGGGCCGACCTTGATCCGCTCAAGCGCGACGAGCGCGACAACATTCCCGAGCTCGAACCGTCCTTTTACGGTTTCAGCGACTCCGATTACGAGACGGTGTTCAACACCAGCAACACGTTTTTTGGCAAAGAAGTCATGTCGCTGCGCGACTTGATCAATGCCTTGCGCGATACGTACTGTCGCACGGTGGGTGTTGAATACATGTACACCTCCGATCAGCGCGAGAAGCGCTGGTGGCAGGAGCAACTGGAGAGCAAGCGCAGCAAGCCCGTCTACGACGCCGAGAAGAAAATGGAGATCCTGAAGCAGCTGACCGCTGCCGAAGGTCTCGAGCGTTATCTGCACACCAAGTACGTGGGCCAGAAGCGCTTCTCGCTGGAAGGCGGCGAGAGTTTCATCGCCTGCATGCACGAACTGGTCCAGCTGTCCGGTTCGCGCGGCGTGCAGGAAGTGGTGATCGGCATGGCCCACCGCGGCCGCCTCAACGTGCTGGTCAACACCCTGGGCAAGACCCCTGCGGGCCTCTTTGCCGAGTTCGACCACACCGCCGTCGAAGACCTGCCCTCGGGTGACGTGAAATACCACCAGGGTTTCAGCTCGGACATCGCCACCCCCGGTGGCCCTGTGCACCTGACGCTGGCCTTCAATCCCTCCCACCTGGAAATCGTGAATCCGGTCGTCGAGGGCTCGGTGCGTTCGCGCCAGGAGCGCCGCAAGGACGCAGACGGCGACAGCGTGTTGCCGATTCTGGTCCACGGCGATGCCGCCTTCGCTGGCCAGGGCGTGGTCATGGAGACGCTGGCGCTCTCCCAGACCCGTGGTTACTACACGGGTGGCACGGTGCACGTGGTGATCAACAACCAGATCGGTTTCACCACCAGTGACCCGCGCGACACCCGCTCCACGCTGTATTGCACCGACGTGGTCAAGATGGTGGAAGCCCCGGTGTTGCATGTCAACGGTGACGATCCTGAAGCGGTGGTGTTCTGCACCCAGTTGGCCCTGGACTACCGCCAGGAGTTCAACAAAGACGTGGTGATCGACATCATCTGCTTCCGCAAGCTGGGTCACAACGAGCAAGACACGCCAGCGCTGACGCAGCCGCTGATGTACAAGAAGATCGCGCAACACCCCGGTACCCGCAAGCTCTACGCCGATCGCCTGGCTGCCCAAGGCTTGGGAGATACGCTGGGCGACGAAATGGTCAAGGCCTACCGCCTGGCCATGGACGAAGGTCGTCACGCCAAAGAATTCACGATCACCAACGCCCACAACAAGTTTGTCGTGGACTGGTCGCCTTACCTCAAGGCGAAGTGGACCGACAACAGCGACACCAGCCTGCCCGAAAAAGAGTGGAAGCGCATTGCCGAGAAGCTGACCACCATTCCCGGCAACGTGACGGCGCACAACCTCGTCAAGAAAGTGTATGACGACCGCGCGGCCATGGGCCGCGGCGAAGTCAATGTGGACTGGGGCATGGGCGAGCACATGGCATTCGCCACCCTGGTGGGCGCCGGCTACGGCATCCGTCTGTCGGGCGAAGACTGCGGCCGGGGCACCTTCACCCACCGCCACGCCGTGATCCACGACCAGAGCCGCGAGAAGTGGGACAGTGGCACCTACATCCCGTTGCAAAACATCAGCGCCGATCAAGGTCAGTTCACCGTCATCGACTCCATCCTGTCGGAAGAGGCTGTGCTGGGTTTTGAATACGGTTTCGCCAGCAATGACCCCAACACCCTGGTGATCTGGGAAGCGCAGTTTGGCGACTTCCTGAACGGCGCCCAGGTGGTGGTCGACCAGTTCATCGCCAGCGGTGAAGTGAAGTGGGGCCGTCTGAACGGCATCACGCTGATGCTGCCCCATGGCTACGAAGGTCAGGGCCCTGAGCACAGCTCGGCACGCATCGAGCGATTCATGCAGCTCGCCGCCGACACCAACATGCAGATCGTGCAGCCCACGTCGGCCAGCCAGATCTTCCACGTGTTGCGCCGTCAGATGATCCGTCCGCTGCGCAAGCCGCTGATCATCTTCACGCCCAAATCTTT
>JBFHEQ010000022.1:0-15063 GCA_041584075.1 Hydrogenophaga sp. | reverse complement strand
CTGGCCTCTGGCAGCCACTCACCCTGCAACTGCACGGGCCGGTGCAAACCTTCGCTCAGGTCCCGGGTGCGTGCCAGTGCCACCTCGTCCCAGGCGCTCAAAGACGCACGGGCGGTGATCAGATCCTCCAGCACCTGCTTTTCTGCCGCGCGGGTCAGTTGCCAAATCCCCAGCGAGGCCGTGACCGCCATGGTGATCAGGGTGGCCAGGGCGATCACCCAGCGGCGAGGGTTCAGGCTGGACAAGGGAACTTTCCTGCATTGCGGCCCGCCGGCGTCACAACCACGCCCCTGCCCATACCCTGGGGGACCGGATTGGGGTGAAGAGCGTCGGATAATACAAACATGACATACCTTGTGATTGTGGCCTTTGTGGCCATCATTGGCAGCTTGGCGGTCGCCCTGGTGGCGATGATGCGCGGCGGCGTGGCCGACCCGGCCGAAGAAGACACCACTGCACCCCCGCCGAAGAACCACATGGCACGCGCCCTGGCCTTCCGCGTGGGATTTTCCATTTTGCTGTTTGTGATCGTGCTCGTCAGCTACAAGATGGGCTGGATACAGCCCACAGGCTTGCCACTCGGACGCTGAGCGCACAAGCCCTGCAGCAAAAAGGCGCCTGACGGCGCCTTTTTTCTTTGGACAAGCCCGCCCAAGCCAGGCTTGGGTACAGGTTTACATCCAGTAGACGAGGATGTAGAGGCCCAGCCAGACCACGTCCACAAAGTGCCAATACCAGGCGGCGCCTTCAAAGCCAAAGTGGCGCTTGGCCGTGAAGTGTCCCTTTTGCAGGCGCAGCGTGATGAACAGCAGCATCAGCATGCCCACAAACACATGGAAACCGTGGAAACCGGTCAACATGTAAAAGGTCGAACCGAAGACACCGGAACTCATCTTCAGGTTGTATGCGTGATAAGCGTGGTAATACTCATAGCCCTGCACACACAGGAACACGATACCCAGAATCACCGTCATCCACATGAAGGCGATGGTCTTGCCGCGGTTACCGGCCTGCAGCGCGTGGTGGGCGATGGTCAGGGTGACACCCGAGGTCAGCAGCAGCGCCGTGTTGATCGTGGGCAGCCAGAAGGGGCCCATGGTCTGGAACGGGTCCACGATGCCAGCAGGCGAGGCGGTCGCACCCGCTTGCAGGCTGGGCCAGATCGCCGTGAAATCTGGCCAGATCAGCGCATTCTCGATGCTGCCCAGTGCCGGCACGGAATGCGTACGGGCCCACCACAGTGCGGTGAAGAAAGCGCCAAAGAACATCACCTCCGAGAAGATGAACCAGCTCATGCTCCAGCGGTAGGACAGGTCGATCTTGTGGCCGTACTTCCCGCTTTCGCTCTCGGACACCGACTCGCTGAACCACTGGAACAGCACGATCAGCCAGAACGCCATGCCAAACGCCAGCGAATACGCACCCCATCCCGCGCCGTTGATCCACTGCCCTGCGCCCAGGATGACAAAAAACAGTCCAATGGCGGCCATCACCGGGTGGCGGGAAGGCCCGGGGACATAGTAATAAGGCGTGGTGCCGTGTGTGGTTGCTGACATGCTCACTCCAATGCTTTCGCTTGTATGAATTTTTAAGAGAAAAATCGTTGAGTCGATCGGTGCGCGCCCCTCAGGACACCACCCACCTGACAATCAAAATCAGAGAAAAAACGAACACCACCGCCATGATCAGGCCGACCACCACCAGGTGTACCGGATTGAGCTTGGCGATGTCGTCCTGGTAGTCGGCATTGCGTCGCACACCCAGAAAGCCCCAGAGAACCGCTTTCACGGTGCCCAGCACCGAACCCTTGCGTTTGTGCAGCGGCAGATCGCTCACACGGCCCCCGTCCGTTTTGACTGCACCACGGGCGCATGCACCTGCGAAGCCACCTCCTCAGGTGCCTGTGGCACTTTGCCCCCCACCTCAAAGAAGGTGTAGGACAAGGTGATGGTGTTCACATCCTTGGACAGCTTGGGATCGATGACAAAGGCGACCGGCCACTCTTTCTTTTCGCCCGGTGCCAGCGTGTACTCGTTGAAACAGAAACACTCGAGCTTGTTGAAGTGGGCAGCCGCCTGCTTGGGCGCGTAACTCGGAATGGCCTGCGCGGACATGGCCCGGTTCTGGATGTTCTGGAACTCGTAGACCACCGTGGTCAGTTCGCCGGGATGCACCTGCAGGCTGCGAACGGCCGGCTTGAAGTGCCACGGGCCGCGGGTGTTCACATCGAACTCGACCGTGATCGTGCGCGAGCGGTCCACCTGGGTGTTGGCCGGCAACTGGCTGCTGGTGCCCGGAACTTGCCGCTCCACCAGTGCCAGCACATTGATGCCGGTGGCTTCACAGATGGCCCGGTAGATGGGCACCAGCGCATACCCGAAGGCAAACATGCCCAGCGTGATCACGCCCAGCTTGCCCACCATTTTCAGATTTTGATTGCGCAGTGCCATCAGAGCTCCATCATCCGCCGAACAGCACCATCTTGCCCATAAAGCCCGCGAAGAAAACGAAGGCCACCGAGGCGAGGATCAGAGCCAGGCGCAGGTTCTTCTTTTTGTGCTGGGATTTCATGGACATGGTGTGTTCAACCATCGTGGGATCAACCGATCACCTTGGTGGCGGTCGCATCCAGTTTGGGTGGGTTCTCGAAGGTGTGGAAAGGCGCAGGCGATGGCACTTCCCACTCCAGGCCCTCAGCACCGTCCCAGGGCTTCTGAACCGCCTTTTCACCCTGGCCGCGCATGGCGGGGATGATCACGGCGACAAAGAAGTAGACCTGGGCAAAACCGAAGAAGAAACCGCCCACCGAAGCGATGGCGTTGAAGTCGGCGAACTGCATGGGGTAGTCGGCGTAGCGACGGGGCATACCGGCCAGACCCAGGAAGTGCATGGGGAAGAAGGTGACGTTGAAGGAAATCATCGACCACCAGAAGTGGATCTTGCCGCGGGTTTCGCTGTACATCACACCGGTCCACTTGGGCAGCCAGTAATAGATGCCGGCGAACATGGCAAACAGCGAACCCGCCACCAGCACGTAGTGGAAGTGGGCCACCACGTAGTAGGTGTCCTGGAAGTTGATGTCGATCGGCGCCACCGACAGGATCAGACCGGTGAAACCACCGATGGTGAACACGAAGATGAAGCCCACTGCCCACAGCATGGGGGTCTCGAAGGTCATCGAACCCTTCCACATGGTCGCGATCCAGTTGAAGATCTTCACGCCCGTGGGCACGGCGATCAGCATGGTCGAATACATGAAGAACAGCTGGCCAGTCACCGGCATGCCGGTGGTGAACATGTGGTGAGCCCACACAACGAAGGACAGGATGGCGATCGAACCGGTCGCATAGACCATGGAAGCGTAACCAAACAGCTTCTTGCGCGAGAACGCTGGCACCACCTGGCTCACGATACCGAAAGCCGGCAAGATCATGATGTAGACCTCGGGGTGGCCGAAGAACCAGAAAATGTGCTGGTACATCACCGGGTCACCGCCGCCGGCGGGGTTGAAAAAGCTGGTGCCGAAGTGGCGGTCGGTCAGCGTCATGGTGATCGCGCCAGCCAGCACGGGCATCACGGCGATCAGCAGGTAGGCGGTGATGAGCCAGGTCCAGCAGAACATGGGCATCTTCATCAGCGTCATGCCGGGGGCGCGCATGTTCAAAATGGTCACGATGATGTTGATCGAGCCCATGATGGACGAAGCACCCAGGATGTGCATGGCAAAAATGCCGGCGTCCATCGAAGGACCCATCTGCAGGGTCAGGGGTGCGTACAGCGTCCAGCCAGCAGCGGGTGCGCCACCGGGCATGAAGAACGAAGCCACCAACATGATGGCCGCAGGAATCATCAGCCAGAAGCTGAAGTTGTTCATGCGGGCGAAGGCCATGTCGGAAGCGCCGATCTGCAGCGGGATCATCCAGTTCGCGAAGCCCACGAAGGCCGGCATGATGGCGCCGAACACCATGATCAGACCGTGCATGGTCGTGAGCTGGTTGAACAGGCCGGGGTTGACCAGTTGCAGACCGGGCTGGAACAGCTCGGCCCGGATCATCAGGGCCAGCACGCCGCCGATCATCAACATCGTGAAGGAAAACAGCAGGTACAGGGTACCGATGTCCTTGTGGTTGGTGGCGAACACCCAGCGACGCCAGCCTGTCGGGGCGTGGTGATCGTGATCGTGGTCGTGCGCGTGAGCGTCATGGGGATCAAGTACTGCACTCATTTCGATTTCCTTAGCAATTCAATCTCGGGCCTGGCGGCGCTCACTGGCGCGCTGCCACCACATCGGCGGGCTGCACGATCTGGTCAGTCTTGTTGGACCAGCTGTTTTTCGCGTAGGTCATGACGGCAGCCAGCTCGGTGTCCGACAACTGCTTCCATGCAGGCATGGCGCCATTGTTCTGACCATTGAGCAGGACGGCGATCATCTTGCTGCTGTCCGTGTCGAGCACCACGGCTGCGCCGTCGAGCGGCTTGATGGTGCCGGCACCCTTGCCGCTGGCCTGGTGACAGGCCACGCAGTTGGCGGCGTAAACAGACTCACCGCGCTTGACCAGATCGGCGAGTTCCCAGACCTTGGATGGATCATCGGCCGCAGCGGCCATGGCCTTCTGCTGTTCGGCCACCCAGGCCGAGTAGTCTTCCGTGCTCAGCACTTTGACGTGGATGGGCATGTAGGCGTGCTCTTTGCCACACAGCTCGGCACACTGGCCGTAGAAGTCGCCGGTCTTCTCGGCACGGAACCAGGTGTCGCGCACGAAACCGGGAATCGCATCCTGCTTGATGCCGAAGGCTGGCACCATGAAGGCGTGGATCACATCGGTGGCCGTGGTGATGATGCGGACTTTCTTGCCCACGGGCACCACCAGCGGGTTGTCCACCTTGAGCAGGTAGTTGTCCGTGGGAGGCGGGTTGCCGCTGTTGGACATTTCGCGGTGCGAGTTGTCCAGCGTGGAGAGGAAGCCGATGCCTTCGCCTTCGCCCTTGATGTAGTCGTAACCCCACTTCCACTGCATGCCCGTGGCCTTGATGGTCAGGTCGCTGTTGGTCGTGTCTTTCTGAGCCACCAGCACTTTGGTGGCAGGCAGGGCCATGCCGATCACGATCAGCAGGGGAACAATGGTCCAGCCCAGCTCCACCCAGATCGGCTCAGGCAACTCCTGCGCCTTGTGACCCACCGACTTGCGATGCTTGAGGATGGAATAGAACATCACGCCAAACACCAGCACAAAAATCACCGCACAGATGATCATCATGAACCAGTGCAGCCAGTGCTGCTCTTCGGCGATCTTGGTGGCCGCCGGCGCAAAATTGAGCTGATTGACCGCCGGACCGCCGGGCAGGTCGTTGACGGCGTGGGCCGCCTGACTCACCCAAACACCCGCACCCAGGGTCAGCGCCGAAGCGCCGTGACGCAGCTGGATCAGCCGGCTTTGCAGGGAATCACCCATCTTCTTTGTCGTACTCACTTTTGCGCCTCAAATATAAGTATTGATTTATATCAATGCCAATTAGAACAAAATTTCAGCTGGCCGCCCACTCCGGGATAACCCAAGCCCCCAACACCTTCAACCCCGCCTCAATGCGCGGCGGATCTCGTTGGCCAAAGCTGGCCTCAGGTCCGCACGCAGGAAACGCCCCACTTGCACAGCCTTGCCCCCACCGCGCACCTCGATCAGCCCGCCCCTGTTCGCACAAGGTTCGATCTGGACCGCGTAGCTGGAAAACTCGCACCGGCGGGTCTTGCCCGCCAGCTCCTGCTCCACCACAAGCCGACCATCGCCCAGGCAAATGCTCTCGCGGTCGGTTGCGTGTCGGGCATACACCAGAAACGCAATCGCCACCGCCATCAGTTCCAGAGCGGTGAAGGGCAGTACCAAGGTAGCGCCCATCGACCAGAAAAAGCCACCCACCGCCAGCGACAGCAGGCTGAGCCAACCGAAGACCCAAGCCAGCTGAACCGGCGACACCGAACAATTGCGGCGAAGCAACCAGTGAATGCGTTCACCGGCAACCGTGCCCAGACGGGGGAGATTTCGACTGTCCATCGCCATGCTTCTCCTCGAAAGACCTTGACCTGCACGAGCAGGCGCGACGAGTTCGAGCAGGGAAATACCCGCAAGCGTTTGATTTATGTCAATTGTAGCGGCCAGCGCGTCCCACTTTTCCGGCGCAGCGGGTTTCCCGGACAAGCAGGCGACGGCCAGACGCCCCGGCTTTGGCGTCCGACAGCGGTCCAGGTGCGAAAGGCAAGTGCTTCAGCGACGCCCTGCCTGCAGCATGGCACGCATGTCCTCCATCGAAACCGTCTGGCTGGCGCCCAGCGGTACCCGGGGCGCCGGCTTGTAGGCGTGACCGTAAACCACCTCAAAGGTCAGCATCAGACGGCCATCCGGAGAGCGGGCACCCCGCTGCTCGATGGCGGTACACAGGGCATCGCGCCAGGCCCTGGAGCGCAAACCCGGAAAACGCGACGTGCTGAGGTTTCGCCCCAGGCCACGCAACTCTTCGAGCATTGCCTCCGCCGAGCTGTAGGACAGGCTGATGCGCTCCATGTCCATCACCGGCTCGGCAAAACCACAGGCCACCAGCATGTCGCCCCAATCGTGCATGTCGGTGAATGAATGGGACGGCGCGGGCCAGCCTTCGGCGGCATACACATCGCGCAGCTCCAGCAAGGAGTCGGGCCCCAGACAGGAGAACATCAAAAAACCGTTGGTGCTCACGGATCGATGCCATTGCTGCAACAGCTCCATGGGCCTTGCCACATGGTGCAGCGCCATGTTGGCCCAGACCATGGCCACCTGCTGATCCGGCGTTGCCGCAGCGGGCTGACTGGCCCTGCGCCACCGTGCCGGGTTCCAGGACCGATGACCCGGCTCCAGGGTGGCGCTCTGCGCCTGTGCAGCATCCCTGGCGTTGACCAGGCACTCGGCTTCTGGCAAGACTTGCCGCAGGCGCCTGTGCGCCGTGAGCCCCCCTCGAACAGGCTCCCAATGCAGCCAGCTCTGCGGCAAAACCTTGAACCATTGCAAGCGATCCACCATGCGGCCCGCGATTTCTTCGTGCAACCAGGGCGAGTCCGCCGGCGACAACCGACTCCAACGGTCAGCGGCGGCAGGATCCAGACCGGGAACGGCGTTTTCTGAAACAGGTTGAGCAATCATCACGGCCGCCAGTATATTGACCTCCCATGTGGAACGTCACCCAGCGCCTTTTCCGCCCTTTGTTGCACCTGCCCGGCACCTGCCAGGTCTGCCACCGATGGCCGACCCAGCCCATCTGCGACCGGTGTGTGGCCCGCCACGCCCGCACACATGCGCGCTGCCACACGTGCGCGCGCACGCTGGTCGGCGACACCCGTCACTGCGGAGAATGCCTGACCCGACCGGGAGGCCCCGTTTTGAGCGCCTGTGTGGCTGCGGTGGACTACGCCTACCCTTGGGACGGCCTCATTGCCCGGTTCAAGTTCCGCGACGAGCCGGGCTTGGCCGGCCCCATCGCCGCCCTGATGCGGAAAGCGCCGGGTGCGAGCGAGCTCCTGACCCAGGCCGACCTCATCGCGCCGATTCCTGTCTCCCGAGACCGGCTGGCACAGCGGGGTTACAACCAGGCATGGGAACTGGTCAAGGCCTTGCAACTGAACGGCGGCACGGGCGCTGCCCAGATATGGCCCGATCTGCTCGAGCGCCATGGCGACACCCCCGATCAGCACAGCCTGGGCAAAGACCAGCGCACGCGGAACCTGACGAGCGCCTTCAGCCCGGCCACCCGACACGCCGAAAGGCTGCGTGGGGCGCACGTCGTGCTGGTAGACGATGTCAGCACCACGGGAACCACCTTGCGCAGCGCAGCCAACACCCTGATCTCGGCGGGCGCGCGCCGTGTGAGCTCTGTGGTGCTGGCCAGGACACGTTCAACGTGAAAAACCCGCCTTGACTCAGGACAAACGAGCATGAATCACCCGCAACCCAGACCCGAATGAGGGGTATCATGCCCGCCAGACAGGGAGTCGACAACACCAGCCTTCGGCACGGGAAAGCGCTGCAGCAGCCACGCCCGACATGTCGCGGCCTTTGCAACTGCACGCGCATTGCGCCCGCTCCTGATGGCTTGACCTGACAGCAACTGTTGAACGCACAGAGGAGCGCATGGATCACCCTGCCTTGACCGGCCGTGACATTGCCCTTGCCCCATTCGAAGAAGCCCCGCCCAAACCAACCCGCCACCATCCGACTGCGCCCTGCCTGCTTCGATTCCATGTTCCACATTGTTCTGGTCGCCCCTGAAATCCCGCCCAACACGGGCAATGTGATCCGCTTGAGCGCCAATACCGGTTGCCACCTCCACCTGATCGAACCCCTGGGTTTTTCCATGGACGACAAGCAGATGCGCCGGGCCGGCCTCGACTACCACGAATACGCCCAGATCAAAAAATACCCGGACTGGACAACGTTTCTGGCGACCACCCACCCCGATCCACAGCGCATGTTTGCGAGCACCACCCGCGGCAGCGTCAGCGTCTACGACATGCAGTTTCAGCCAGGTGACTGGCTGGTCTTTGGCTCGGAGACACAAGGGCTCCCCGAAGCAGTTCGTCAACACTTTGGCGACGGGCAGCGCATGCGCCTGCCCATGCGCGCAGGGCAACGCAGCCTCAACCTGTCCAACGCCGTGGCCGTTGTGGTCTTTGAGGCCTGGCGGCAACTGGGCTTTCCCGAGGTTTCCCCTTGAACCATCCCCTAGCTGATTCGCTCATGGACCGCCCACCTGCCAGGACCGCTGCCCAGGAAGCCCACACTCACGCCATTCGAGGACTTGCATGCTTTCCACGTTGACCCGCCTGGTGCGCAACACCTTTCAGACGGGGGGCAAGAGCCGCAAGATGGCCAGCCTGCGTGATCTGCAGGGCATTCGATCTGCCCTGATGCTGTGCATCGAGGACTGCGAAAGCATTCAAACCGAGCGCCTTCGCCTCAAGATCACGAGCGCAAAAAATGCGCAGGAGCTTTGGCTGCTGCGAAACGATGCTTACCAGATCATCTCGCACCACCACAGCCAAAGCGCTGCCGTCACCCGCATCAACGACTTGAGAAGCGTCTTTGAAGGATGGCTGGAGCCGCGGCACCTGGGCAAGATCCGGTAGCCAACCCTGCTGCCTGGGTTTTTGCAGCGCTGAAGTTTGGCGGTCACAAACGAGGGAAAAGGCAGGCTCCGCTGCCGCCCGGATGTGCCGAGTCAGGGGTAATGGCGCGCCATCGATTCGGCCACACACACCGGCTTGTCCGACCCCTCTCGCTCGACCGCAACCGACCACGTCATCTGCAGTCCGCCTTGGTCGATGGGCCGGGCTTCGAGCAGGGTCATGCGCGCACGCAGGCGGCTGCCGACGGGCACCGGTGCTGTAAAACGCACCTTGTTCAACCCGTAGTTGACACCCATGCGCGTCTCCTCGACCTTGAAGGACGACTCAAAGAACACCGGCAACATGGACAGCGTGAGGAATCCGTGGGCGATCGGCGCACCAAATGGCCCCGCCTTCGCGCGCTCAGGGTCAACATGGATCCACTGGTGATCACCGGTGGCTTCGGCAAATAGGTTGACCCGCTCCTGGGTGACCTCGATCCAGTCGCTCACAGCCACTTCCTGGCCCACACAGGCGGCCACTTCGGCCAGCGTTTGAAAGATTTTCATAGGCCTCAACTCTAGACGCAGACGGCCCCGCGGACTTGTCGGCAGGGCGACAGCTGCGCCCGGTTTGCGCAAGGCATCGCGGTATCGCGGTGTCAGTGGTCCAGCCAGTGGCAGATTTTTTCCCACTGCTGCAGATCCTTCTCCACACGGCTGGGTGCAACATCGAACAGCGTGAGGCCGCGCGCGGCCAGGTGGATGTAATTCTGTGTGTCGCGCAGGTACCCCAACACCGGCAATCCCAGGCTGTCGACGAATTCGTGCAGCTTGTCGGCCGCGATGGTGCGGGCGTCAACCCGCATGCCCACGATGCCGATCTCGACGTTGCCGGCATGGCGCGAGTCCGCCAGTTCGTCGAGGAATGCCCGCGTGGCGTAGATGTCAAAAATGCTGGGCTGCAGTGGCACCAGGATCTTGTTGGCCATCTTGAGCACGTCTTTGAAGCGCCACCCGTGAAGACCAGCAGGGGTGTCCAGCACGACATGGGTGGTGTCGCGCGGCGGACGTGCAATCAGGTCGGGCGACACTTCCCACGAGGTGATGGCACGGGCCGCTGGCGGGCGCAACTGGAGCCACAAGGCCGAAGACTGCTGCCGATCGGCGTCGCCCAGCATCACCCCATGGCCCCGGCTGGCGTAATAGCCGGCCACATTGGTCGACAGGGTCGATTTCCCCACCCCTCCCTTGGGATTCGCAATCACCACCACGGGCATACCGACCTCCGATTCTTGGTTCCGGGCACAGACACCGGAGCACCCGCCCCGACGATGTTCAATGGTATCCCCAAGCATCCCAGACCAGCTTGACGCCGGTCAGGAACATGCCCGCGTAGATCAGCCGGTAAAACAGTTCGGGCTTGATCCGGTGGGCGATGCGCACACCGACCCAGACGCCGACCGGCGCCAGGGGCAGCAACGCCAGGGAGGTGAGCAGGTTGCGCCCATCCAGCAAACCCAGCCAGGCGTAAGGGATCCACTTGGAAAGATTGATGAAGAAGAAAAAATACGCCAGTGTGCCGGTGAAGACCAGGGGAGAGAGCCGCATGGGGATCACGTAGGCATTCATCGGGGGCCCGCCGGCGTGGGCAATGAAACTGGTGAAGCCCGAGGTCACGGTGAGCAACGCACCCACCCAGCGCGGCGGAGGCGGCTGGTCGGCACTGGGGGGAAAGGCCAGCCGTTGGGCCAGAAACAGCAGGGTGAACACCCCCACGATGCCCGCCACGAGGTGGGCGTCCAGGAGCTTGAACAGCAAGGTCCCCACCAGCGTGCCCAAGAGGCCAAAGGGCAACATGAAGGCCAGCAGGCGCCGGTCCACATCTTTGCGAAAGGCCGCCATACCGAGCAGATCCATCAACAGCAGCACCGGCATCAGAATCGCTGCCGCCTGCGGCACGCTGACGGCCAGGGCCATCATGGGCACGGCCAGCGAGCCAAAGCCCGCACCAAACCCGCTCTTGCTGATGCCCAGCAGCAGCACAGCGGGCATCGCCACGGCGTAAAAGATCGGATCGGTGATGAGGGTCATGCGCGGCGATAGGGGCGACAATTCAGCCCATGGAAAATGTGCAATTCTGGGGTCAAACGCTTCGCCTGGTGGTTGAACTGGCGGCCACCGCCGCATTTGCCCTGGCGGGCATCATCGAGGGCGCGCGCAACCGCCTGGATGCCGTGGGTATCTGTGTGGTGGGCTTCCTGACCGCATTTGGCGGCGGTACGCTGCGCGACCTGCTGCTCGATCAGCGGCCTTTCTTCTGGGTTCAGCATGTGGAGATGCTCTGGGGCGTGCTGGCGTTGTGTGGGCTCGCCATGGCCTTCCTGCGCCATCGGCACTTTGAACTCACCGAAAAAGCCATCCAGGTGCCCGACGCCCTGGGTCTGGGCCTTTTTGCCGCCACGGGCACCCACCAGGCGCTGCTGCTGGATCTGCCCGGCATCGTGGCGGTGTTGATGGGTGTCATCACCGGTGTTTTTGGCGGTGTGCTGCGCGATGTCGTGTGCAACCAGATCCCGGCGGCCTTTCACGGCCATCGGCCCTACACCGTGTGCGCTTTCGCGGGTGGCTGGGTCTACGTCGGGTTGTGGCAAATGGCTGCGCCGGGCTGGCTGGCTCTTCTGGCTTGCGTCAGCGTCACGGCGGGCCTGCGCTGGCTCGCCTTGTGGCGCAACTGGAAACTGCCCATCTGGGAAAACTGAGACCGAACGGTGAGGCCCTTGCGCCACCACTCAGTCTCCGGGTCGCATCACACCCTTTCCAGCACCAGCGCAATGCCCTGCCCCACACCGATGCACATGGTGCACAGCGCGTAGCGGCCGCCTGTGGCGTGCAGGCGGTTGACGGCGGTGGTGGCCAACCGGGCGCCGCTGGCGCCCAGCGGGTGGCCCAGGGCAATGGCGCCCCCCCAGGCGTTGACACGTGCATCGTCGTCCTGCAGGCCCAGGGCCCGCAACACCGCCAGGCCCTGGGCGGCAAAAGCTTCGTTGAGCTCGATCACATCC
Organism: Hydrogenophaga sp.; assembly: GCA_041584075.1. Taxonomy (GTDB): domain Bacteria; phylum Pseudomonadota; class Gammaproteobacteria; order Burkholderiales; family Burkholderiaceae_C; genus Hydrogenophaga. The sequence goes on along the minus strand of JBFHEQ010000022.1, from coordinate 2,872 downwards.
AGGTCCATCAGCGACAGGCCCGTGAGTGCCAGCACTTTCTGCGTGGCGGGCGCAGGGCCCATGCCCATGATGCGGGGTGCCACGCCGGCCGTGGCCATGCCGACCACACGCGCTTTCGGGACCAGGCCGTGTTTGGCGGCACTGGCTTCGTCGGCGAGCAACAAGGCGCAGGCGCCGTCGTTCACACCACTGGCATTGCCGGCCGTCACCGTGCCATCGGGCTTCACGATCGCTTTCAGTTTGGCCAGCGCCTCCAGGCTGGTCTCGCGCGGGTGTTCGTCGGTCTCCACGATCACGGGATCCCCTTTGCGCTGAGCGATGCTCACAGGCGTGATTTCGCGCGCCAGGTGACCGGCCTTGATCGCGGCCACCGCTTTCATCTGGCTCGCAAACGCCATGCGGTCCTGGGCTTCGCGCTCGATCTTGTAATCGCCCGCCACGTTTTCTGCCGTCTCGGGCATGGAGTCCACGCCGTATTGCGCCTTCATCAGCTTGTTGATGAAACGCCAGCCGATGGTGGTATCAAACACCGCGTTGCTGCGGCTGAAAGCGGTCTCGGCCTTCGGCATGACAAACGGCGCGCGGCTCATGCTTTCCACGCCGCCGGCGATCATCAGCCCCGCTTCACCCGCCTTGATGGCGCGCGCGGCGCTGCCCACCGCATCGAGCCCCGAGCCGCAGAGGCGGTTGATCGTGGCGCCGGGCACAGCAATCGGCAGCCCCGCCAGCAGGCTGGCCATGTGGGCCACGTTGCGGTTGTCTTCCCCGGCCTGGTTGGCGCAGCCGTAGAGCACGTCGGCCACGCTCTCCCAGTCCACGCCCGGGTTGCGGGCCATCAGGGCCTTGAGCGGGATGGCGCCCAGATCGTCGGTGCGCACGCTGGACAGTGCGCCACCGTAGCGGCCGAATGGGGTCCGAATCGCGTCGCAAATATAGGCCTGGTTCATCTGTGTCTCCGGAAGCTCATGGTTTGGGCGGTGCGACCACGCCGCACCTTGACTCGGCTCCACTGTACCCAAAGCCGCTCTGGGGTTGGCTCACTTGCGGGACAATCCACCCATGTTCAATCCTTCTCAAGCCGATGTCCGGCGCTTCTTCTGCACGGTCTACGCCAAAGGCTGCGGCAACCAGCCCATGGAGGCCATCGAGACGCTGGCGCACCAGTGGATCACCGAACACCCGGAACACCACGGCGAGCTGGGCGATCTCGATGGCGCGCTGGCCCGAGTCGCTGCGCCTGCCGAGGAAGGGCACGAAAATCCGTTTCTGCACCTGTCCATGCATTTGTCGATCAGCGAGCAGTGCAGCATCGACCAGCCCCCCGGGATTCGACAGGCCGTGGAACTGCTCACGGCGCGCCGCGGCGACTTGCACGCTGCTCATCATGAGGTGATGGAATGCCTGGGCCGCATGCTGTGGGAAAGCCAGCGGGCGGGTCGCCCGCCCGACGGGCAGGCATACATCGAACATGTTCGCCAGCGGGCAACGCGGGACTGACACCCCCCTGCGCCGCTGAGCGTCACCCCCCGAGGGGGCGGCACTGGCCGACTGGCAGAGCCAGATCGGCTGTGCCCTGGGTTGAAGGCACTTTCACCGGAGGCTGACTCGGTACTTGCTGCAGGGTTCAGACAAGTGGGGCGGCCTGACGGGGCTGACACCGGGGCAATCTGGAACGTGATATTTCGACCGCAACGCTTCAGATACTCCCAATAAAAAAAGCCGCTCAAAGAGCGGCTTTTTTTCGAAGCGAGATCCAGTCAGCGGAAGCGCGACTGGGGCACCACGGCCAGTTCGCCTTCTTGAGCAGCCAGGTACTTGGCGATTTCCTTCATTTCTGCGTGGCTGAACTGCTTGGCGATGCCGGCCATGATGGCGTTGTTGCGGCCCACAAACTTGCTGCCTTCAACCGTGTAGCCCTTGAGTGCCACATAGAGGTAGTCGGCGTGCTGGCCGGCAATCTTGGGGTAGCTGGGGTCGATGGGCTTGCTGAAGTTGGCGCCGTGGCAAGAAGCGCAAGCCCCTTTTTCGATCAGTGCAGCGGCGGCCACGCTGGCGGCCTTGGGCGCCTCGGGTGCTGTCTTGTCGCCATGAGAAGCGTAGAAAGCACCCAGATCAGCCATGTCTTGCTCGGTCAGCGAACCGGCGATGCCGCGCATGGAGGGGTGCTTGCGGTCGCCTTTCTTGTAGGCCGTCAGCGCCGCCACGATGTACTTGTCGGACTGCCCGGAGATCATGGGCACTTTGTGGATCTCGGGGAAACTGTTCTGGTAGCCGGGGATGCCATGGCAACCGATGCACATGTCGGCCTTCTTTTGACCCGCTTGTGCGTCACCGGTCACACCTTGGGCTTGGGCGCTTGCTGCGGCCACGGAAAGGGTCGCAACGGCGACAAGAGTACGGGTGATCGTGGACAACAGTTGGTTCATTTTGCAAGCACAATGAGATGGACGATTGATAAAAATCAATCCTTGATTATATAGACTCGATGGTCGAGCCAGACCTGTTGATAACCCGAAGCGTGCTGGCGCCCTTCCGCCCGCGCTCCTCATTCCAAGCACCAGACATGAAATTCCAAGGTTCTGACAACTACGTCGCCACCCCCGATCTGATGCTGGCCGTCAACGCGGCCAGCACCCTCAAACGCCCGCTGCTCATCAAGGGCGAGCCCGGCACCGGCAAGACCATGCTGGCCGAGGAGGTGGCCGAAGCGCTGCAAATGCCGCTCTTGCAATGGCACATCAAGAGCACCACCAAGGCCCAGCAAGGCCTGTACGAATACGATGCGGTAAGCCGCCTGCGCGACAGCCAGCTCAACACCGGCGACAGCGCCGAGCGCGTCAAGGACATCAAGAACTACATCGTGCAAGGCGTG
>JBFHEQ010000021.1:0-15115 GCA_041584075.1 Hydrogenophaga sp. | reverse complement strand
GTGCGCTGGGCTTCTTCGGCTGAGTGGCGGTGGTGCACGGCCACGTTCCAGCCCGCCCGCGCCAGGGTGAGCGCGATTTCCCGGCCCAGGCGTTTGCCGGCGCCGGTGACCAGCGCGGTGCGCGGGGATGCGTCGGGCGTTGCGGGGCTTGGATGAACCATGGGAGACAATCGGCGGGTGAATACCGAACCTGTGAGCGAATCTTCGAGTTTACCGAACGCCCTGCTGGCGCGCGTGTCATCCGCCATTGGGGCGGCGGGCGGCTGGTTGCCCTTTGACCGCTTCATGGCCATGGCCTTGTACGAGCCAGGGCTGGGCTACTACACCAACACCACGCCCAAGTTTGGCCACCTGCCCCAGGGCAAGGGCGGCGAGGGCAGCGATTTTGTGACCGCCCCCGAGCTGTCGTCGGTGTTTGGCCACACGCTGGCCCGCCAGGTTGCCCAGGCCCTGTCTGCGACGGGGACGCGCGAGGTGTGGGAATTTGGCGCCGGCAGCGGTGCGCTGGCCTTGCAGGTGCTGGACGCCCTGACCGCCCTGGGGCAGGCGCCTGAGCGCTACACCATTGTTGACCTGTCGGGCAGCCTGCGCGAGCGGCAGCGGGCGACTTTGGCAGCACACGCCAGTGTGGTGCGCTGGGTGGACACCTTGCCCGAGACCCTGTCGGGGGTGGTGCTGGGCAACGAGGTGCTCGACGCCATGCCGGTGCAGCTGCTGGCCCGGGTGCAGGGCGCCTGGTTCGAGCGGGGTGTGGCGCTGGGTGAGGGTGGCCAGTTGCAGTGGGCCGACCGGCCGACCGGGCTGCGCCCGCCCGTGACCATTGAGGGTCCGCAGGACTATCTGACCGAAATCCACCCACAGGCCGAGGCTTTTGTGCGCACCCTGGCCGATCGCTTGCAACGCGGGGCGGCGTTTTTCATCGACTACGGTTTCCCCGAAGCCGAATACTTCCACCCGCAGCGCCACATGGGCACCTTGATCTGCCATAGGGCCCACCAGACCGATCACCAGCCCCTGACCGACCTGGGCCTCAAGGACATCACCGCCCATGTGAACTTCACCGGGGTGGCGCTGGCCGCGCAGGATGCGGGCATGTCGGTGCTGGGCTACACCAGCCAGGGGCGGTTTCTGATCAATTGCGGGCTGATCGACGTGGCCCGGGACGCCGGCCCGCGCGAAAACGCGATGATGCAGAAACTGTTGAACGAACACGAAATGGGCGAGCTCTTCAAAGTGCTGGCGTTTGCCCCGGCGGCGAGTGCAGACGGCTGGGCGCCCATGGGCTTCAGTGCCGGTGACCGCACGCACAGGCTGTGAAATACCCCCGCGCCGCTTCGTGTCACCCGCTCATGGGGGCTGAGGGCCGTGGCTCCAAGCCTGCCTGCGCAGGCTTGGACGGCCCGAAGAGGCCATGCCTCTGGCGAGGGTGCGGCCTGCAAGGCGTGCTGGCCGTCCGGCCAAGCCGGTCCGGCCGTGCCCTTGGACTGGGTTTTGTGGCGCTTCGGCCAATGGGGTTTTCATGGCCGGTTTTGAATGGGCCCAACCCATGATCCGCTGGATGATCGTCATTTTCCTGGCGCTGCTGCTGATCAGCTGGTTCACGCCATTGCTGCACAAGCTCGGTTTTGGCAAGCTGCCGGGCGATCTGCGTTTCAAGGCATTCGGGCGCGACTGGTTTGTCCCGGTGACCACAACGATTCTCCTGAGCTTTCTGGCGAGCCTGATTGGCCAGCTGGTTTGAGTTCGAAGCATTTGGATACCCCAAGGGGTGTCTTGAACTGAGTGGTTTCGCCTCTATCTGGGGTGTATCTTTCAGGAGCCGTTCGCCATGTCCCCAGCGCCAATGCACATCGTTTGCCCCCATTGCCACACGACCAACCGGGTCGCCGAGCCCCAGCTGGGCGCTGCGCCCGATTGCGGCAAATGCCACCAGCCCTTGTTCACCGGGCATCCCGCGGCACTGGACGAAGCCGCATTCGAGAAACACATCAACCGCTCCCAGATTCCCGTGCTGGTGGACTTTTGGGCACCCTGGTGCGGTCCTTGCCGCATGATGGCACCCGCATTCGAGCAGGCGGCAAAGGAGCTGGAGCCCGCCATGCGGCTGGCCAAGGTCAACACCGAAGAAGCGCAGCAACTGGGCGCACGCCTCAACATCCGCAGCATCCCCACGCTGGCCCTTTTTGTGAACGGTCGTGAAGTTGCGCGTCAGCCCGGTGCCATGGGTGCGGCCGATATCGTCCGGTGGGCACGTTCGCACCGGGTCTGACCGCCGGCCGACATCGGCCCCTCCCAGGTTTTCCGTTTGGCTCAGGCCCTTGTTTCCTGGAGCCTGACGGAAGACCCCCACCCCCCACCCCCCACCCGTTTCTGTTGCGTCCGCATCTCCGCAGATGCGGCCATCCCGAGCCTGTTTCCCCCGGGGCCCTGGGCAGGCGTCGGTGGTACACCCATGAGGCAAGGGGCCGTCCGACCGGTGTTTGGCCAGGCGTTCTGACGGCCTGACCGGGGGCGCCCCGTTACCGTCCCCGCCACACCACCGTCTTCTGCAGCCTGCCCAGGGCGTTTCGACCCCTGGCCAGCGGTCGCGGGCTTCGGGTATTTACCGATGGTGCGATAAATTAATTAATGAAATATTAATGACTTCCGGGCGGCATGGTGCGGCCTTGGAGCGAACCCCGCTGTCGGCGCCCAGTGTCCGAAGCAATACCCAAATGGAGACATGATGTTGAAACTCTCGAAACTCGCCACCGCCGTCGCGTTGGTGGTCGCCGCCGGTTCTGTTGCCGCAGGTGAAGTGGAAGTGCTGCACTGGTGGACATCGGGCGGCGAAGCCAAGTCGGTCGGCGAGCTCAAGAAAATCATGCAGGCCAAGGGCCACACCTGGAAAGACTTCGCTGTGGCCGGTGGGGGTGGCGATGCCGCGATGACCGTGCTCAAGAGCCGCGTTGTGGCGGGCAATGCACCCGCGGCTGCCCAGATCAAGGGCCCGGCGATCCAGGAGTGGGCCAACGAAGGCGTACTGGCCAACCTGAATGCCACGGCCAAGACCGAGAAGTGGGACAGCCTGCTGCCTGGCGTTGTCGCCGACGTGATGAAGTACAAGGGCAATTACGTGGCCGCACCGGTCAACGTGCACCGCGTGAACTGGATGTGGGCCAACAGTGCTGTGCTGAAAAAAGCGGGTGTGGCCAGTACGCCGAAAACATGGGACGAGTTTTTTGCAGCCGCCGAAAAGGTCAAAGCTGCGGGTCTGATCCCGGTTGCACACGGCGGCCAGAACTGGCAGGACTTCACCACGTTTGAAGACGTGGTGCTGGGTGTGGGCGGCGCGAAGTTCTACCAGGATGCCTTGGTCAAGCTCGACCAGAAAGCCCTGACCAGCCCCACGATGACGAAATCGCTGGAAACCTTCCGCAAGATCAAGAGTTACACCGATCCCGCCGCACCTGGCCGCGACTGGAATCTGGCCACGGCCATGGTGATTCAGGAAAAAGCAGCGTTCCAGTTCATGGGCGACTGGGCCAAAGGTGAGTTCACGGCTGCAGGCAAGGTGCCAGGCAAGGATTACATTTGCGCGGCGGCACCTGGCACGTCCAACGCCTACACCTTCAACGTGGACTCGTTCGCCATGTTCAAGCTCAAGGACGCCACCGCTCAAAAAGCGCAGGCCGATCTCGCCGCCGCCATCATGGGCACCGAGTTCCAGGAGATCTTCAACCTGAACAAAGGTTCGATCCCCGTGCGCCTGAACATGTCGATGGACAAGTTCGACGATTGCGCCAAGCAGTCGAGCAAAGACTTCGTGGCCACGTCCAAGTCGGGTGGTCTCGTGCCGTCCACCGCCCACGGCATGGCGATCAGCCCTGCTGCCGAAGGCGCCATCAAGGATGCCGTGAGCCAGTTCTGGAACGACGACAGCATCACGGTGGCCGACGGTGTGAAGAGCATCGCCAAAGCCGCCATGACCCAGTAAACAGTCGTCCGGCAACTGCTGCCGCATGAACAGCCCTGCCCTTTGGGGGCGGGGCTGTTTTCAGGTGTCTTATGAACTCAGTTGAAAAATACCTGCCAAAACTGGTGATCGCGCCCGGGTTCATCCTCGGCTTCGCCTTCATCTATGGCTTCATGATCTGGAACGGTGTGCTGTCCGTGACCGGATCGCGCATGCTGCCCAACTACGACAACTTCGTGGGCCTGGAGCAATACGTGCAGCTCTGGGAAATGGACCGCTGGTACGTCGCTCTCACCAACCTGGGCATCTTCAGCGTCTTGTATGTGGGTGGCTCGATGGCCATCGGCGTCTTTCTCGCCATTTTTCTTGATCAGAAAGTGCGGGCTGAAGGGCTGTTGCGCACCATCTACCTCTACCCCATGGCCTTGTCGTTCATCGTGACGGGCACCGCATGGAAGTGGATTCTCAACCCCAGCCTGGGGCTGGAGAAGCTCATGCACGATCTGGGCTGGACCAGCTTCCAGTTTGACTGGCTGGTGCAATCCGACACCGCGATCTATTGTGTGGTGATCGCAGGCGTCTGGCAGTCGGCGGGATTTGCCATGGCCCTGTTTCTGGCTGGCCTGCGTGGCATCGACGACAGCATCATCAAAGCCGCCCAGATCGACGGCGCATCGTTGCCCCTGATCTACTGGCGCATCATCCTCCCCATCCTGCGCCCGGTGGTGTTTTCCACCGTGCTCGTGCTGTCGCACCTTTCGATCAAGAGCTTCGACCTGGTGATGGCCCTGACCAATGGCGGCCCCGGTTACGCCACCGATGTGCCCGCCACTTTCATGTACACGATGAGCTTCACACGCGGCCAGATCGGTCTGGGCGCCGCCAGCGCGACCATGATGCTGGCGACGGTGGCTGCCATCGTCGTGCCTTACCTCTACAGCGAATTGCGAGCCAAACCCCATGATCGCTAAACACTGGCCCCGCCTTGTCGTTTACGGCGTCCTGGTCGTCGCCGCCTTCTTTTTCCTGATCCCGATGTACGTGATGATCGTCACGTCGCTCAAGGACGCTGAGCAGATCCGCACCGGCAACCTCTTGAGTCTGCCGTCCGGCTTCAACATCGAATCCTGGCAACTCGCCTGGAGTACGGCGTGTACCGGCGTGGACTGCCGCGGCCTGAAGCCCTACTTCTGGAACTCGGTGAGCATGGCGGTGCCTGCGGTGCTGATCTCCACCGCCTGGGGCGCCATCAACGGCTATGTGTTGAGCATGTGGCGGTTCCGGGGCAGCGAAGTGCTGTTCGGCTTCTTGCTGTTCGGCGTGTTCATGCCGTTTCAGGTGGTGTTGCTGCCCATGAGCCAGGTGCTGGGTTTTCTGGGCCTGTCCAGCTCGATCGCGGGTCTGGTGCTGGTGCACAGCCTGGCCGGCATGGCTGGCACCACCCTGTTCTTCCGCAACTACTACACGGCGGTTCCTCGCGAACTGGTGAACGCCGCACGCATTGACGGGGCCGGCTTCTGGCGGATCTTCTGGCGCATTGTGCTGCCCATGTCCACGCCCATCATGATGGTCACGCTGATCTGGCAGTTCACCAACATCTGGAACGACTTCCTGTTCGGCGTGGCGTTCAGCGGTGCTGACAGCAAGCCCATCACGGTGGGCCTGAACAACATGGCCAACACGACCAGCAGCGTCAAGAGCTACAACGTCGACATGGCCGCCGCCATCATCGCCGGCCTGCCCACCATCCTGGTGTACGTGCTGGCCGGTCAATATTTTGTGAAAGGTCTCACGGCTGGCGCCGTGAAAGGGTAAGCAACATCATGGCATCTTCACTGCACATCGCAGGCATTCGCAAGGTATTCGGCAAAGGCGACAAGGCGGTCGAAGTCTTGAAACGCATCGATATCGATGTGGAGCCAGGCGAATTCCTGATCCTGGTCGGCCCGTCGGGCTGCGGCAAATCCACCCTGCTCAACATCATCGCGGGCCTGGAAGAACCTTCCGAAGGCGAACTCCTGATCGCCGGCAACAATGTGATTGGCATGCCGCCTGCGCAGCGCGACATCGCCATGGTGTTCCAGAGCTATGCGCTCTACCCGACCATGACCGTGGCCGACAACATCGGCTTTGCCCTGGAGATGCGCAAGGTACCCGTCGAGGCGCGCAAGAAACGCATCCAGGAAGTGGCGGTCATGCTGCAGATCGAACACCTGCTTGATCGCCGTCCGGCTCAGCTCTCTGGTGGTCAGCGCCAACGTGTGGCCATGGGCAGGGCGCTGGCGCGCGACCCGCAGCTGTTCCTGTTCGACGAACCGCTGTCCAACCTGGACGCGAAGTTGCGCGTGGAAATGCGCGCGGAGATCAAACGTTTGCATCTGCACAGTGGCATCACCACGGTGTACGTGACCCACGACCAGATCGAAGCCATGACGCTGGGCAGCCGCATCGCGGTCATGAAAGGTGGCGTGCTTCAGCAGATCGGTGCGCCCGACGATATTTACAGGCGTCCGGTGAACATGTATGTGGCCGGCTTCATCGGCTCGCCCACCATGAACTTCATCGAAGGCCGTGTGGAAAAAGCCGGGGACCAGGGCCGCTTCGTTTTTGAGGGTGGCGCGCTGGACATTCCTTGTCCGGACGTGCCCGAAGTGGTGCTGGGCCAGCGGCCTGAACACATCCACCTGGCCGACGACGCGCCGTGGAAGGGGGAGGTCGTGCTGGTGGAGCCCACCGGTGCCGATACCTATGTGGTGGTGAGAACTGCCGTGGGTCTGATCACGGTGCGGGCTCCGGCCAACACCAAGATCAACATCGGCGAGCAGACCTCGATGACTGTCAGCGGGCGCCACAACAACTGGTTTGACAAGCAAACCGAAAAGCGGATGGCGAACATGGACGCACACCATGAGCCATGAGGCGGGCTGAGCAGGCTTGGGCGTTCGTCTCGCGGCTTCGCCTTCAAACGCATCGCCGGGCGGGCTCGCCGTGTCACGCTGCAGTACCGTCTGCAGACCCCTTTTTGTCCGCTGCTTGCACGCACCCCCGCTTCAGTTCTTGACGGGCAGTTTGAGGATCACCCGCAAACCGTGTGGCGTCGTCGATTCCACCTGGGCCTCGCCACCGTGCCGACGGGCGATTTCCCGCACGATCGAAAGACCCAGTCCACAGCCGCCAGGCAGCTGGCTGCTTCGCCAGAAGCGTTGAAATACATGGGCCATGTCGTCCCGGGACAGGCCGGGACCATTGTCTTCAACGGCCAGGCTGACACCAGAAGCCGTTGCGTTCACCCGCAACGTCACGGTGCTGCCAGAGGGCGTGTAGCGCAACGCGTTGTCGATCAGGTTGGACAAGGCCTCACGCAGTTGCAAGGCATCTCCGACCAGTGGCAGGTGATCCTCACCTTCGTAGCCCAGGTCCATGCCGGCGGCGAGGGCGCGAGGGGTCCAGTCGCGGGCCACATCCCGGGCCAGAGCCGCAACGTCCAGGCTTTCGTGGCGCACATCGCTTTCGCTTCGGGCGAGGGTGAGCAGCTGGTGTACGAGGTGGGCACTGCGTTGTGCGCCGGTGTGCACCTTCGCCAGGCGTTCTGCCAATGCGGGGTCGTTGGTTTCTTGTTGCGCCAGTTCAACCTGGCTGATCAATCCGGCCAGCGGCGTGCGCAGCTGGTGTGCCGCATCGTCAAGAAAGCGCTTCTCCTGGTGAACGCTTCGCTCGACCTGACCCAGCAATCCGTTGATGGCCAGCACGAGGCCGTGCACTTCGCTGGGGGCCTGCCCCATGCCGATGGGCGACAGGGCATTCACCGACCGGCTGCCGACCTGGGCCGTCAGCTTGGTCAAGGGTGCCAGACCCCGGCGTATGCCTCCGTACACCAGCAGGCTGAGCAAAACACCCAGGGCCAGAAGCGGGGCCAGCATATCGGCGATCAACTCCCGCGCGATGCGTTGTTGCACCGCGAAACTTTTACCCACCTGTACCCGAAGTATCTGGGGTGCGTCATCTTCGCCATACCGGACGTCAAGGGCGACGATGCGCAAGGGCTTCCCATCCACCATGCTGCGGTACAGCCACGGAACGTCGATAGAGGGCGTCCCAGATGGGGGTTGCGGCAGGTGCAGATTGCCCAGCAGAAACTTCCCGGGCGGGGAGGTCACCGTGTAGCTGACCTTGTCTTTCGGGTCTTGTTCCAGGACGTCCTGTGCCGCACGCGGAAAATCGATCATCAACCCCGAGCCGATGGGTTTGACCTGGCGAGCCAGTGCGCGCACCGATTGCGTCAACGACTGATCGATGGCGTTCTCGGCGTAGGAGAGCGCGATGCGGTAGGCCAGTGCGCCGCCGCCCGCCCACAACACCAGTTGCGGCAACAGCAGCCACAGCAGCAGCTGGCGGCGCAGTGACTGGCCCGAAGCGGTGTTCATGAGTGCACGTTGTTTTCCAGCATGTAGCCCAGACCCCGGATGTTGCGGATGTTGAGCGCCGAGCCCGACAGCTTGCGCCTGAGCCGGTGCACATACACCTCCAGCGCATTGGAGGCCACGGCGCCGCCTTCCCCAGCCTCGGACTGCCAAGCGGTCAGCACGTCTTCGCGACTGACGACCTGACCTGCGTTGCGCACCAGGAGCGCCAGCAGTTCCCATTCACGTTGGGTCAGCTCGATGGGCTCTTCGTCAAGCCACGCGCGAGGGAGAGCAGGATCGATGCGCAAGGATCCTGCTGCTGTCTGAGCGGAGGGGCTGCTGCGCCCGCCAAAAGCAGGCAGACTGGCACGGCGCAGCATGGCGTGCAAACGGGCCACCAACTCGTCCCGGTTGAACGGTTTGGTGAGGTAGTCGTCGGCGCCGGCGTTGAGGCCCGCGACCCGGTCTTCAATACCGTCCCGGGCCGTGAGGATCAGGACCGGCAGTGCCGGCAATGTGAGCCGCAGTCGCCGCAGGACGGCCAGGCCGTCAAGCTTGGGCAGACCCAGATCCAGCACCACGCCATCGAAGGCCGTCCTTTGAAGAAGTTCCAGGGCCACCTCCCCATCGTCTGCGGTCTCGATCACATGGCCCGCCTGGGTGAGTTGCGCGCTCAGTGCGTCACGCAACAACTCGTCATCTTCAACAATCAGTAAATGGGCCATGGTGCAAATTATCCGGCATGGCCAACCCGAAGGCGTTATGGCGCGGCGAGTTGTTGCACTGGGAAAGCGGGAGCCTTTCCATCCCTGTCCTGACCGGCGTATACGGTCATGTGGGGGAACGGGATCTCGATCGAGTGTTCGTCGAAGGCGGCTTTCAGCCGGCGCAGGTATTCGCGTTTTACACCCCATTGGTCGCCGGCCACACATTGCATGCGGCAACGGATGATGACCGCCGAGTCGTCCCATCGATCGACACCGGCGATATCGAGGTCTTCCTGGATGCGCTTCGAAAAACGCTCGTCGGCGCGCAGTTGTGCAGCGACTTTGCGCATGAGCGACATCACGACGTCGATGTCTTCCCGGTACGCCACGCCGATTTCGAACACGGCGTTGCCAAATCCGCGGGTCATGTTGACCACAGTGGTGATCTGGCCGTTGGGCACGTAGTGCACCGCGCCGTCGTAGTCACGCAGGCGCACGAAGCGCAAGGTGATTTCCTCCACCACACCCGAGTGGCCGTCGACTTCGACCACATCGCCCTGGCGGATCTGGTTTTCCAGCAGCAGGAAGAAGCCCGTCACAAAGTCTTTCACCAGGCTTTGTGCCCCGAAACCCACGGCGAGACCCACGACACCGGCCGCACCCAGAATGGGCGCCAGCGAAACACCGATCTCGGCCAGCACCAGCATGACCGTGACCAGGCCGATCACCACCGTGACCAGGTAACGGAACACGCGGCCCAGGGTCTCGGCCCGCTGGTTGGCCTCGCGGTCGTCCATGCGCTGCGCGATGCGGGTGCGCATGCCGCCAATGCCTCGGTGCATCAGGCTCTTGACCACCCAGGCACCCAGCAGAATCAGGGCAATGCGCAGCACGGTGGCGACCGGGCCGGTCATTTCGCCCCACCAGGTGTTGAGTTGGGTCAACCAATCAGGGATCATGGACAGTTCTCCTATGAGGGGGGCTCGCGGTGAGGCCGAGCCGTTGAGCGCACGTGAGAGGCGCTTCCAAAAATGAAAAAACAGCGCGGCCGACGCGCGCGGTCGGGGCTGTTTGTCTTGAGTATGACCCAAGCTGCGGGCCCGGGTTCCCCTCAAGGTTATTCGGCTGCGGCAGGGGGATCGGGCAACCCGGAGGCGATCGATGACGCGCGGGCGTGCTGTATCTGGCGGGCAATGGCGAGCCCGCTCAATCCGCGCGCCTGCGCCTCTGCGGCGATGGGCTGGGTGGGCACTGCCTGTGCCAGCGAGAGCGCGAGCAGCAGCCGCTCTCGCTGGGGGTAGGCCACCTCGGCAAAGCCCAGGCGCCCCCGCGCATCGCATTCACAGGCCAGCAGGACCTCGGCGAAGCGCTCGGGGCGGCGAATGGCGTCACAACGTTCCAGCAGGCGCAGCACCCCCTCGGCGTTGAGGCTGTCACTGCGGTGGATGTTGCCGTGCTCCCGCGCCACCACGTCGGCCAGCTCCCGGCTCTCCCTGGGAATCCGCCAGCGTTCGCACACCGCTTTGAGCAGGCGCGCACTGCGTTGTTCGTGCCCGATGTGGCGCGGCAAGACATCGGCAGGCGTGGTCCCTTTGCCGAGATCGTGGCCCAGGCAGGCAAACCGCACCGGCAGTGTGGCGCCGAGGCGGGCGCTCATGTCGAGCACCATCATCAGGTGCACGCCGGTATCGATTTCGGGGTGGTATTCGGCCCGTTGGGGCACGCCCCAGAGCCTGTCGACTTCCGGCAGGATGCGCGCGAGCGCGCCGCAGGCCCGCAACACGTCGAACATGCGGCTGGGTTGCTGCTCCATCAGGCCGCGCGCCAACTCCTGCCAGACGCGTTCGGGCACGAGGTGGTCAACCTCACCCGTCCGAACCATGTTGCGCATCAAATCCATGGTGTCCGCTGCGACGGTGAAGTCGGGGAAGCGTGCAGCAAAGCGGGCCACGCGCAGGATGCGAACCGGGTCTTCGGCAAAGGCTGCGGTGACATGGCGCAGGACCCGATCGCGCAAATCGCGCAGGCCACCATGGGGGTCGACGAGGCTGCCTTGAGCGGGGTGGTCGGCCTGGTGGGCGGGCACGGCCATGGCGTTGATGGTGAGGTCGCGGCGCGACAGGTCCTCTTCCAGGGTAACGCCGGGATCTGCGTGGCAGACAAAACCATGGTACCCGGCCCCGGTTTTGCGTTCGGTTCTCGCCAGCGCGTACTCTTCCTGGCTTTGGGGATGGAGAAACACAGGAAAATCCCGCCCGACGGGCAGGTAGCCCTGATCCATCATGTCTTGAGGCGTGGCGCCCACCACGACCCAATCGCGATCAACGTGGGCCGCGGGTGGTGTGGCTGCTGGGCGGTGCATGAAGGCGTCGCGCACAGCGCCACCCACGAGGTAAGTTTCCATGAGCCGAGTGTAGGACGCGGTGACCCGGCGGAGGGCCGGCTTTACCGACCGAGCCGGTAGGGTTCTTCAAAATCCAGGAAATCGTGCTCGGCCAGGGCAGCCTGTATCCACGCCTGAACGCCCGGCAGCGCGGCAACCCGGTCCACGTAGGCCGCCAGGTTGGCGGGCAAGGGCAGGGCATAGGACTTGAGTCGCATGCACACTGGCGCAAAGTAGGCGTCGGCAATGCTGAAGGCGCCGAAGAGCAGCGGCCCGCTGCCGTCCGGCATCTTGTCGGGCTGGGCTGCCAGCAGCTCGCCCCAAAGGCCACACAAGCGGGCCATGTCGGCGCGAACACCGGCGTTGTCGCGCCAGATCAGGCGCCCGGTATCCACCAGGGAAGCCTCGATGTTCATGGGGCAGGCACCGCGCAGCGCGGTGAAGCCGCTGTGCATTTCTGCGCACACGCTGCGGGCTCGGGCGCGCGCCTGTACATCGGTGGGCCAGAGATGATGTTGCGGGAAGCGCTCAGCCAGGTACTCGGCGATCGCCAGGGTGTCCCACACGGCGAAACCGTCGTCGATCAGCACCGGGACCTTGCCCACGGGGTTGACGCCCTTCAGCGACTGTTTGAAGGTGGAGTTGGCGTCGAACGAGTCGAAGCGAACCATGACTTCTTCGAAGGGGATGCCGGCTTGCTTGAGCAGGACCCAGGGTCGCATGGACCAGGACGAGTAGTTTTTGTTGCCGATGTAGAGCTGCAAGGCCATGTGGTGTTTCTCCAGAAAGGGATGGCACATCCTATGTCGCCGGAGCCGGGCGATTGATGCCCAATGAGCCGGGCTTTGATGCGGTTGCCCGAGCAGCGTTTGACCGGTGTGCTGCCGTGCCTGGGGTCAGCGGACAACGGCTGCGCAGACCATCAGGCGTATTTTTCGAGAATGCGGGTGGAGCGTTCGACCTCGCGCAGCGCCCCATCTTCGGTTTCGGAAAACGAGACCGCTTCCATCACCGAGCAGGCCATCATCCGGTAGAAGGCTTTGTCCATGGCTTTGCGTGCGGCCGACATCTGCTGGGCCACGTCTTCGCACGAGCGGCCGGACTCCACCATGTCGATGAGGCCACGCACCTGGCCTTCAATGCGCTTGAGTCGGTTGACCACATCGCGCTGGTGTTCGGTCCGGTAGGTGGCCGCCGCCGACTCGACAGCCGTGCCCTTTTCAGGCAACTTGTCTTTCGATGGAGCAGATTTTTTGGCGGCGGGTTTGAGCGACGGGGCTGGCATGGTTGCTTCCTGTGGATGGGTGTCAGACGCAGAGTGTGCCAAAGAAATGTGCCTTCCGGTCCGTCCGGGTGCTTTGTCTCTTTTGATCGTTTTCCATATTTACCCTACCCCCTAGGGTAGTCACCGATAACGAAACAGGGTTCACTCCGCTACCGTCAGACCACGCCACCCGGCCCGTCGATGTCACCGGGCAGCGAGTTCATTTCTTTCACCACCCAAGGAATCCCCATGCGCTTCTGGAAACGCTTTTCGTTCGGATTGGCCCTGCTGGCCAGTGTGTTGTCCCTCGCCGGTTGTGGCACCGTGTCCACCATGGGCAAGCTCGAAGATGGAGCGGGGGCTGAGGCTTCACGGATGTGGGATCGCTGGATCGAGGGGAACGGCGACATCGCCGTGGCCACCACGTGGGAGCGCAAGGTCAAACCCGGTTTGACGGGCGAAGATGTGGAGCAGGTGCTCAAGCTGGTGGCGATCGAGCGCAACATGCGCGATGTGGGCACACTGCCCTTGTCCAAGGAGCTGGAGGCCCGCTCGGGCAAAAAGGAAAAACTGCTGACGGTGTACTCGTTTTGCAGCCCCGACACCGCCCGGAAGATGGTGGATTTCAGCCCGCACATGGCCGCGTATCTCCCTTGCCGCGTGAGCCTGGTGGAGCACGACGACGGCTCCCTGTGGCTGTACACGCTCAACATGGACATGATGGTCAAGATGGGACGCAAGCTGCCATCGCCGCTCAAGGAGGAGGCCTGGGCCGTGCGTGAAACGATCTGGCAAATGATGGAGCGAGCCTCCACAGGCGCCTTCTGAGGCTCACCTTCCCGATCAGCAACACAACGCAAAAACACGACAACGAGGAGACAACGACATGAACCTTTTGCCAAACATCCTGCGCACCGCTGCTGTGCTCGCTCTGGGAGGCTTTGTGCTGCCCGCTCAGGCAACCGACGGCTATTTTCCCCACGGCTTCGGGCTGAAAGCCAAAGGCATGGGTGGCGCATCAACGGCGCTGGCCCAGGACGGCTTTGCCGGCGCCAACAACCCGGCCGCCTCGGCTTTTGCGGGCAACCGCTTTGAAGTGGGGGGCGACATCTTCATGCCCGACCGGGAGATGTCGCGCACCGGCACGGGCGGCATGCTGGACGTGTCCGTGCGCAGCGACAAGCGGGCGTTTCTGGTGCCCGAGGTGGGTTACAACCAGTCGCTGTCAGACACCCTGTCCTTTGGCGTCACGGCCTACGGCAATGGCGGCATGAACACCACGTATCCGGGTGGTCAGCTCAACTGCGGCTACGGGCCTGCCAACGCGCTGTGCGGGCAAGGCAAGCTCGGTGTGGACTTGATGCAACTGGTGGTTGCCCCGACCCTGGCCTACAAGCTGCACGAGCGCCACAGCATCGGCGTTGCGCCTTTGCTGGTTTTCCAGTGGTTCAAGGCCTCGGGTCTGGAGGGCTTTTCCCAGATGTCGACGGACGCAGGCCACCTCACGGGCAAAGGTTACGACAGCAGCCAGGGTGTGGGTGTGCGACTGGGGTACATGGGCCAACTCTCCGATCAGGTGAGCATCGGAGCGTCGTATTCGCCCAAGGTCGGCATGAGCCGGTTCAAAGACTACGCCGGCCTGTTCGCCAACAAAGGTGAGTTCGACATCCCGGCCAACGCCACCGTGGGGGTGGCGGTGCACGCCACGCCGGCGCTGACGATTGCGGCCGATTACCAGCGCATCGACTACGGCAAGGTACCGGCCATCGGCAATGCCAGCAACATGGGTCTGCTGGGCGGCACACCCGGGGGCGGGTTTGGCTGGCGCAACATCGACGTGTTCAAGCTCGGGGTGCAGTGGCAGATGAGCCCGACCGTGACCCTGCGTGCGGGCTACAACCGCAGCGACAACCCGGTGACTGGCGCCAACATCACGCCCAACATCATTGCACCGGGTGTCATGAAGTCTCACTTCACGCTGGGGGCCACCCATGCGCTGTCGCCCACCTCCGAGATCACCTGGGCCTACATGCACGCGCCGCGCGTGACCGTGTCGGGCCCCTCGATGCTGGCCGGCACGGAAACGGTCAGCATGCGCCAGAACTCATTGGGCGTGCAGTGGGGCATGCGTTTCTGAGCGGCTGAGACAGCGCAAGAATTTGTCGAGGAGGTCTCGCCGCAGGGGCTGTTGTGCAGCTTCTGCGGCTTTTTTTCACCTCATCGCCGATGGCTTTGGTGTCCCCGTATGGCGAGCAGGCGGCTGCGCGCGGGTTGGCCGCTGAGGTAGGTCGGGGCAACAGCATCGATGCCACTCGCCAGAATGCCCAGCGCGCTGAGGTCGGGCCACTCGCCTGTCGCCACATTGTCGACCGACATCGCGTCCAGGTTGTCGCGGCTCATCAG
>JBFHEQ010000020.1:0-15211 GCA_041584075.1 Hydrogenophaga sp. | reverse complement strand
GCACGAGCGTTCGGGCATGAGCCACTGGCGCAAGCGTATCGGCGACAAGCTGGACATTTTGTTGGCCGAGAGCCTGCGCATCGCGCACGACACCGGCGCCTTGAAGAAGAGCGATCTGGCCCGCGTGGTGGGCAAGGTTGTCGCGGAAGCCCGGACCTTGCACATCGACCAGCGTATGAATCACGGACATCCTGTTTCGTCCTTTAAGGCGCGGTTAGACCGCTGTGTAGCCGCCGTCAACCACCAGCTCGGCACCATGCACGAAGGACGACTCATCGGAAGCCAGGAACAGGACCACCGTCGACACTTCCTCGGCTGGGCCGCCCGCCCGAGCAGGGTGGAGCCGAGCAGTGCTTTGTGGTTGATCGGATCGGCCAGCAGGTCTTTGGTCATCGGCGTCTCTATGACGCCAGGGTGGACCGAGTTGACGCGGATATTGAAGGGGCCGAGATCGGCCGCGCAGGCCTTGGTGAACAGGCGCACCGCGTCCTTGGAAGCCTCATAGGCGCTGGCGCTGGGCGCACCGACCAGACCGTAGATGGACGAGATGTTGATGATCGAGCCGCCGCCGGCCTGCCGCATCGCCGGCACCACCGCGCGCGTGCCGAAGAAGGTGCCACGCAGGTTGACGTTGAAGATGCGGTCCCATTCCGCCGAGGTGGTTTCATGCACCGGCTTCATCAGCAGGATGCCGGCGTCGTTGACCAGCACATCGATGCGGCCCGCGCACTGGAGGATCTGCTTGACCACCGAGCCCCATTGCCCCTCGTCGGTGACGTTTGGACTGAGCAATTCGGCTCGGCCGCCACGCTGGCGGATACCCACCGCGACGGCTTCGCCGATCTCGACATTCATGTCCGCGACAAACACCAGTGCGCCCTCGCTGGCGAGCAGCTCGCAGCGGGTCTGCCCCATACCCATGGAACCGCCGGTCACCAGAATGACCATGTCCTGTACTCGACCCATAGCGCTCTCCTTGTAGTGTGAATTCTGTTTGGTGGGAAAAACGCACTGCACCCTGACCGCGCTCAGGGCACCGTGTTACAAACCTTTTGCCTATGTGATCCGGCGCGAAAGGCTTTGAGCGAACCGCTGTGCATCACATGGCCCGACAGGGTGCGGCCGATGATGCGCTCGGCCAGCCGCGCCGCCTCAATCAGCGCCTCCAGGTCGATCCCGGTTTCGATACCCAGTTCCTGGCACATGAACACCATGTCCTCGGTGCAGATATTGCCGGCTGCGCCGCCGTGCTGGTGGCCCGCGAACGGACAGCCGCCTAGACCCGCAACCGAACTGTCGAACAGCTGAACCCCCATCTGCAGGGCGGCATATACGTTGGCACCGCCGACGCCACGTGTGTCGTGCAGGTGCAAGCCGATGCGGGCCTCAGGCACGATCTCGCTCACGGCGTCGACACGGCGCTTGATCTCCTTCGGATTTGCCCAGCCCATGGTGTCGGCCAGGTAGATCGCCGGCAGCGGCACACGCCGGTCGGCGCAGGCATCGACCAGCCAGCGGACCTGATCGGCCACGGTCGACAGCGGCACGGCACCACCGAGATTGCAGCCAAAGGCCGTGATCACGTAGGCCTTTTCCACCGGAATACCCAGATCGATGTAGCGGTCCAGCCAGCCGAGCTGGCGTTCGCGCATCTCGGCCACGCTGCAATTGTTGTTGCGCTGCGAAAACGGCTCAGTGGTGTAGAACATCAGCTTGCCGTCCAGGTCCACCTGTTCGCAGGCGCGCGCCCGCTCGAAGCCGTTGTCGTTGAGCCATAGCGCCGTGTAGCGGGTTCCAGGGCGCTTGGTGATGGCGGCAAACAGTTCGGTCGTGTCGGCCATCTGCGGCACCGCGCGCGGACTGACGAAGGACGCCACCTGGATCTGCTTCAGACCCGAGGCGCTCAAAGCGTCAATCAACGCGGCTCGATCTGCCAGTGGATAGGCTTTCGGCTCCATCTGGAAGCCCTCGCGCGGCCCTTCCTCATGGAACTCGACGGAGGCAGGCAAGTTGCTCATTACTGAATTCTCTTTCTGTCAGACCGGACTGACTTCGGCCAGTACCTGATGGCGCTCGACCATGTCGCCGACATGGCAGCGCAGGCTGCTCAGGCTGCCTTCGAACGGCGCCGTGACGTGCAGTTCCATCTTCATCGATTCGAGCACGATCACAGTCTGGCCAATGGCCACCGTCTCGCCGACCGCGGACTTGACCGCGACCACCTTGCCCATCATCGGCGCACCCAGCTGCCCGCTGGCGGCGGCGTCTCCGGCGGCGCCGCCCAGGTAAGGCTGCGCCGCGAACACGCTGCTGCCCAGCGCGCTGGCGAGTTCGACCTGCTGCGCATTGCCCCGGATCGTCAGCTCCAGCGCCCGCCCGTCGCATTGCAGCAGGGAGCGCCCGGCCGCCAGCGGCTGGAGCGAGGCGTTCACTTCCTGCTCGCCGATGACCAGGGTGCAGGCGCCGTGGGCGTCGCGCATCGAAAAGCGCACCGGCCGCTCGGTCGCACCGGCCTTCAACACCAGGGTCGGCTGGGGCGCGGCCCGCACCGGCCCGCTCGTCAAGCGCCAGCCGGTAAAGTTATCCCACAGCGTCCAGCAGCCCAGCGCGGGCGACCCGGCGCGCTGCTGCGCCAGCCAGTGCAGGGCGGCAGCCGCCAAATGTTCCAACGCTGGCGCGACCGGCGCCAGCACACCACGCTGCGCATGGCGCTCGTCGATCAGGCGGGTGTGGAAAGTGGCATCGCGGGTTTCCGGCCATTCCAGCAGGTCCTGCAGGAATTCCAGGTTGGTGACCAGGCCGATCACCGTGCTCTCGCGCAAGCCGGCCACCAGTGCCCGGCGCGCCGCATCGCGGTCGCTCGCATGCGCGATGAGCTTGGCGATCATCGAGTCGTAGTGCGGCGAGATTTCGTCGCCGCTGTCTACGCCGGACTCGATGCGCACGCCCGCGCGCGAAAAATCAACCACCTGCAGCCGCCCGGTGGCCGGCAAAAAACCGGCTGCGGCGTCTTCGGCGCACAGCCGGGCCTCGAAGGCGTAGCCGCTGCACCGCACGTCGACCTGTGTCAGGGGCAAGGCACCGGTGTCGGCAATGCGCAGTTGCAGCTCGACCAGATCAAGACCGGTCACTTCTTCGGTCACCGGGTGCTCGACCTGCAGGCGCGGATTGACTTCCAGGAAATAATGCTCCTCGCCCGTGACCACAAACTCCACCGTGCCCAGGCCGCGGTAGTTCACGCCGGCGGCCAGCTTCACTGCATCGTCCAGGAGGGCGGCGCGCAATTGAGGACTCAGGCCGCTCGACGGCGCCTCTTCGATCACCTTTTGGTGGCGGCGCTGCAAGGTGCATTCGCGCTCAAACAGGTGGATGGCGTGGCCTTGGCCGTCACCGGCCACCTGCACTTCCAGGTGGCGCACCTGCGGCAGGTAGCGTTCGACGATCAGCTCGCCGTTGCCGAAAGATTTTTCCGCCTCGCGCATGGCGCTCTCGATGCGTCCCTCCAGACCCTCCAGCGTGTCAACCACCGCCATGCCGCGGCCGCCGCCGCCGGCCACGGCCTTGAGCAGGACCGGCAGCGTCATGCCCCGCACCAGATTCAACACCTCGGCCGGGTCGGTCATGCCGCTTTCGCTGCCGGGGATGACCGGCACACCCAGGCGGGCCGCCTCGCGCTTGGCGCTGGCTTTGCCACCGAGACGTTCGATGGTCTCGGCCCGGGGGCCGATGAAAGTGAGTCCGGCGGCTTCGAGCACTCGCACGAAGTCGGCATTTTCCGAAACGAAGCCATAGCCCGGATGGACAGCGTCGGCGCCGACGCGCCGGGCCGCGGCGATGATGGCCTCGATGTTGAGGTAGCTCTCGCTGGGCGCGGCACCCCCGAGTTCGACCGATTCACCGATCTCGCGCACATGGCGGGCCAGACGGTCGGCATTGGAATGCACGGTGGCGACTTCCAGACCCAGCTTGCGGCAAGTGCGGGCAATGCGGCAGGCGATCTCGCCCCTGTTCGCAATGAGGACTTTTTTAATCATGTCGGGCGTCCTGGTTAGAAGCGGAAGACGCCGAACGGCGTCGGCTTGGCGGCGGTGCGGGAGGCGAGGTCGAGCAGCAGACCCATGGCATCGCGCGTTTCCACCGGGTCGATGATGCCGTCCACCCACAAATTCGAAGAGAAGTTCTTGGCGGGCTGGAAGTCTTCGTAAATCTTGCGCACTGGGGCCTTGAATGCCTCTTCTTCCTCGGGCGTCCATTCTTTGCCCTCGGTCTTGTTGATCTGCTTGCGCACCAGCGCCATCACGGTGGCGGCTTGGTCGGGGCCCATGATGGCCGCGCGGCCGGTCGGCCAGGCGAACATCGCGGTCGGGTTGAACGGACGGCCGCACATTGCCAGGTAGCCAGCGCCGTAAGAGGCCCCCATGATGATGGTGTACTTGGGCACGTTGGCCGAAGACATGGCGGTGATCATCTTGGCACCGGCCTTGGCGATGCCAGCCTGCTCGGCGGCGCGCCCGACCATGAAGCCGGTCACGTCGGCCATGAAAAGCAGCGGGATGTCGCGCTGGCAGCACAGGTCGATGAAATGCGCCGCCTTCATGGCGCTCTCGGGAAACAACACGCCCTGGTTGGCCAGGATGCCAATCTCGTGGCCATGGATGCGGGCAAAGCCGGTCAGCAAGGTGTCGCCGTACATCGGCTTGAATTCCTGGAACCGGCTGTCGTCGACAAAGCGCGCCAGAATCTCGCGCGTGTCGGTCGGAATCTTGGTATCGCGGCTGATGATGCCGTAAATCTCTCGCGGATCGAAGCGCGGCGGCAGCGAGGGCTGGCGTGTCCAGCGCGGCTTGGGCTGCTCACCCAGGTCGCGCACGATCTCTCGCGTGATGGCCAGGGCGTGGCGGTCATCTTCGGCGATGTGGTCGGTGACGCCGCTGACACTACAGTGCATCTTGGCGCCGCCCAGCGACTCGGCATCCACCGACTCGCCGGTGGCGGCAAAGGTCAGCTCCGGGCCGCCGAGGTACATATAGCCCTGTTCCTTGACAATCACCGCCTCGTCGCACAGCGCCGGGATGTAGGCGCCACCTGCCGTGCAAGGCCCCATCACCACGGCAATCTGCTGGATGCCTTCGGCCGACATGCGGACCTGGTTGTTGAAAATGCTGCCGAACTGCCCCACGTCGGGAAAAATGTTGGCCATCTCCGGTAGGAAGGCGCCACCGCTGTCCACCAGCGTGATGCAGGGCAAGCGGTGTGCCCAGGCAATTTGCTGCGCCCGCACGTGCTTCTTGCAGGTCATGCCGTAGTAGGTGCCGCCCTTCACGGTGGCGTCGTTGGCGATGATCATGCATGCCCTTCCCTGCACCAGGCCGATGCCGGTGATGATGCTGGCACCCGGCGGCACGCCCTCGTACATGTCTTCACCCGCAAGCATGCCGACTTCCAGGAAAGGCGAGCCCGGATCGAGCAGCACTTCAACCCGATGGCGCGGCAAAATCTTGTTGCGCGCCAGGTGCTTTTCCCGCGCTTTCAGGGGGCCACCGGCCAGCGCAAGTTGACGACGGGCCTGCAAGTCCGCGATCACGGCCTCGTACGCTTGGCGGTTGAGTCGAAACTCCTCGTCGGAAGTCGACACACGTGAAGAAAGAATGGTCATAGTCGCTCTTGCGTCGGTTCGTAAAAATGCGTCAGGGCTTGAACAAGGGGGTGCGGCGGGCTTCGAACGCCGCAAGGCCTTCACTGACGTCGTCGTCCATCAAGGCGGCACTGGCCAGGTCTTCCTCAAGCTGGAGACCGACCTCCGACGAACCCTCGATGCCTTGCCGTGCCAAACGTTTCATGGTGGCCATGCCAATGCGGCTGCGCGTGGCGATCTTGCTGCAATAGGCCAGCGCCGTTTCACCCAACTGATCAGACTCGACCACATAGTTCACCAGGCCCCACTGCTCGGCGGTGGCGGCATCGATCCAGCGCGCCGAAAAGAAAAGGTCCAGGCCGCGGCGCAGACCGACGACACGCGGCATGCGCTGACTGCCACCCCAGCCGGGAATCAGGCCAAACTGGGCATGCTGATCGCCAAAGCGCGCGTCCCTGGCTGCAAAGATGATGTCGCAGGCCAGCATCAGCTCACTGCCCCCGGCCAGGGTCAGACCTTGACAGGCCGCCACCACCGGCAAATCGCTGCGTTCCAGGCGCTTGAGCACGCTGTGACCATAGCTGATGAAGTGCTTGAGCCTGATTGGATCGCCACGCAACGACTTCACCTCATCCAGGTCGGCGCCGGTGCAGAAGTGCTTGCCTTGCGCCCGGATCAGAATGGCGCGCACACCAGAGTCGGGTTTCTCGAACCCGTCGATGGCGGCCTCGATGGCCGCATGAACAGACATCGACAGGCAATTGAATTTATCGGGGCGGGCCAACTCAATAATGCCAACGGCGCCGGCACGGTTGACAACCACAGGGGATGTCTGACTCATTTCTTACTCTCCTTGGCGTACTGCACGGCGGCGCGGCCCACGCGCTCGCGGGCCACGATCAGTTTCATGATTTGCGCCGTGCCGTCGCCGATTTCCAGACCCATCACATCGCGCAGGCGCTGCTGATGGGGCAGGTCCATCGACCAACCGTAGTGACCAAAGGTGAGCAGGCATTGATGGATCGCGTCAAAAGCGGTCTTGGGCCCCATCCACTTGACCATGGCCGCTTCCGCAGTGTGCGACTGGCCGGCGTCGCGCAAGGCCAAGCCGTGGTAGCAAAGTTGGCGGCAGGCGGCAATCAGGGTCTCGAACTCGACAATGGGAAAGCTCACGCCCTGGTACTGCGCCAGCGGCGCGCCAAAGGTCTGGCGTTCTTTCACGTATTCCCAGGTTTCGTCGATGGACGCCTGCGCGGCGGCTACGCATTGCAGTGCGATCAGAATGCGACTGAAGTCGAAGCCTTGCATCACCTGCGTGAAACCCTTGCCTTCGTCGCCCAGCCGGTTCCCGACCGGCACCAGCACATCGTCGAAAAATACCGAGCCACGGCCGATGATCTTGCTGCCAACATCGTTGAAGCGCGTGCGTTGCACGCCGGGCTGATTCAGATCGACCAAGAAGGCGCTGATGCCGCGCGCGACATCCTCGGGCTTTCCGGTACGCGCGAACAGCACCATGGCATCGGCCTGGTCAGCAAAGGTGATCGAGGTTTTCTCGCCGGAAAGCACGTACTCGTCGCCCACGCGACGCGCCTTGAGTTGCAGATTAGCGGCATCCGAACCGCCCCGTGGTTCGGTCAAGCCCAGCGCAACGATGGCCTCGCCCGCCACGATCCGGCTGTTCCAGGTGCGCGCCAACTCAGGGGACGCATTGGCATGAATGATGGCGCCCATCAGCGAACTGAGCAGCTGCATATAGCTGACGTTGAAGTCGCCATAGGCGATTTCCTCCGTAATGATGCCAGCCGTGACACCACTCAAGCCCAAACCGCCATATTCCTCGGGCAGATCAACACCGATCAGACCGAGTGAACCCATTTCCTTGAACAACACCCGGTCGATGCCAGGTTGCGATTCGCGCTTCTGGTAATCGGGCCTGAGCTTCTCTCGTGCGAAGCGGCGCGCCACGTCACGCAGCGCAATCTGGTCATCGTCGAACATCATGGGTAAGTCTCCTGACTGACTGTTGTCGAAATCGCCGCCTGCATCACGCCGTCAATCCGGACGAAGAATTTGAAGTGCATGTCAACCGCATGGCGGGTCGACGTGCATGATATCATCAAACAGTTGTTAGTTAGATTTATAAAGAGACGATCCCCATGTTCACCGAAGCAACCGTTTTCTTTCCGACGCTACTATCCGCACTGAAAGTCGGCGAGCACACCCTTAGCAACCGGACGCTGATGGGATCGATGCACACACGACTGGAGTCGCTGGACCAGTCGATCGACCGACTGTCCCTGTTCTATGCCGAGCGCGCCCGCGGCGGCGCGGGCCTGATTGTCACGGGCGGCTATGCACCCTGCCAGGATGGCCTGCTGGATGAAACGGGTCCCCTGCTTATCACGACGGCACAAGCCGATGTGCTCAGACCGATCCCTCAGGCGGTGCACGCCGAGGGCGGCAAAATCATTCTGCAAATCCTGCACACCGGGCGCTACGCAAAAGTCGCCAGGCCAGTGGGCGCTTCCGATATCACCTCCCCGATCAACTCCCGCGCGCCTCGCGCCTTGAGCACGGCCGAAGTCTGGCAAACGGTGGAAGACTATGTTCGCTGTGCCGAACTGGCGAAACGCGCCGGCTTCGATGGCGTCGAGATCATGGGCTCGGAGGGCTACCTGCTCAACCAGTTCACCGTCACGCGCACGAACAACCGAAGCGACGAATTTGGCGGCAGCATGGAAAATCGCCATCGCCTGCCGGTGGAGATCGTGCGGCGAACGCGCGAACGCCTGGGGTCGCAGTTTCTGCTCATGTATCGGGTCTCGGCGCTCGATCTGGTCGAGGGCGGCGCCCCGGCTGACGACATCATCCAGCTAGCCCAGGCGGTGCAGGCTGCAGGCGCCGACATCCTCAACACAGGCATCGGCTGGCACGAAGCTCGCATCCCGACCATTGCCTACATGGTGCCGCGTGCTGCCTGGCGCTTTGCGGCGGCCCGGATCAAGAAAGCGGTAACGATACCCGTCATCGTCTCAAACCGGATCAACACGCCCGATCTGGCCGAAGAAATCCTGGCCAGTGGTGACGCCGACATGGTGTCCATGGCGCGTCCCTTCCTGGCCGATGCCGACTTCGTTCGCAAGGCGGCGCAGGGCCGCGCCGATGAGATCAACACGTGCATCGCCTGCAATCAAGCCTGTCTTGACTACATCTTCGCCGACCGCCCCGCCAACTGCCTGGTCAATCCACGCGCCGGGCGCGAGCTGGAGTTCTCGCTAATGCCGCCACGGGCCATGCAGCGCAAGGTGGCGGTGATCGGAGCTGGCGCGGCCGGGCTGGCCTGCGCACTGACTGCGGCCGAGCGCGGTCATGCGGTCACCTTGTTCGAGGCCGGCCCCGAGATTGGCGGCCAATTGAACCTGGCCCGGGCCGTTCCGGGCAAGCAGGAGTTCAACGAACTGTTGCGCTATTTCAGGCAAGGCGTGGCTCGGCATGGCGTGACGCTCAGGCTCAACAGCCGGGCGGATGCCCCATCTCTTGCTGCCGGTCACTACGACCGCATCGTGATTGCCACTGGCGTGCGCCCGCGCCTGCCGCAGCTCCTGGGCATGGATCACCCGAAAGTGATGAGCTATGCCGATCTGCTGTCGGGTCGGGTGCAGGCAGGCCGCCGGGTCGCGGTGATCGGCGCCGGTGGCATCGGTTTCGATGTAGCCACCTTCCTGTTGCATGACGAGCATGGGGGTAACGCTGCCAATGCGCCTCAGGCGCTCGAGCAGTTTTACGCTGAATGGGGCGTCGATACCTCGCCCGCAGTTGCGGGTGGCCTCAAACCGGCACAGCCAATCAGCGCGCCACGCGAAGTCACCCTGTTGCAGAGAAAACCTGAGAAACCTGGACGCAGCCTGGGTATGTCCACCGGCTGGGCACTCAAGGCCGAGCTGGCGCGGCGAGGCCTGCGCACGCTGACAGGCTGCGTCTATGAACGCATCGACGATGCTGGCCTGCACCTCAGCGTCAACGGTGAACCGCAAACGCTGCAAGTGGACACCATCGTGATTTGCGCCGGCCAGGACAGCGAGAACGCGCTGGTCGCCGAATTGCTCGCGCTCGGCTTGGCGCCCGATGTCATCGGCGGCGCCGAGCTGGCCGCCGAACTCGATGCCTTGCGCGCCATTGACCAAGGCACACGCCTTGGTCTGGCGATTTGAGCCCACTGGAACACCACCATGGATTTCGCCCACAACCAGGAACATGAAGCGATACGCGAAGCAATCGGCAAAATCTGCGCTCGCTTTGACGACAGCTACTGGCTCGTACGTGACCGGCTGGGCGGCTTTCCGCATGAGCTGCACCGCGCCCTGGCCGACGGCGGCTGGCTCGGCGTTTGTCTGCCACAGGAATATGGCGGCGGCGGACTGGGCATCAGCGAAGCGACCGTGATGATGCAGACCATCTCCCAGTCGGGCGCGGGGCTGTCTGGCGCATCGGCGGTGCACATGAACATTTTCGGTTTACAGCCCGTGGCGGTGTTTGGCAACGAGGAGCAGAAACGCCGCATGCTGCCTCCGCTGATCCAGGGCAAGGAGAAAGCCTGCTTCGCCGTCACCGAGCCCAACACAGGCCTGAACACCACCCGTCTGAAAACCCGCGCCGAACGGGCAGGCGACCACTATGTGCTGTCTGGCCAGAAGGTCTGGATATCGACCGCCCAGGTGGCAGAGAAGATGCTCATTCTGGCGCGCACCACTCCGATCGAGGACTGCAAGAATCCGACCTTCGGCCTGAGCCTGTTCTACACCGACCTCGACCGCAGTTTTGTCGAGGTGCGCGAAATCGAAAAGATGGGACGCAAAGCGGTCGACTCGAACGAACTCTTCATCGACGGCCTGCGCGTGCCGGTAGGAGACCGCATCGGCGAAGAAGGCCGCGGCTTTGAGTACATCCTGCATGGCATGAACCCGGAGCGGGTGCTGATCGCGGGCGAGGCCGTCGGCCTGGGTCGGGCGGCGCTGCAGGTGGCCGTCAACTACGCCCGCGAGCGCGTGGTCTTTGACAGGCCTATCGGGCAGAACCAGTCGATCCAGCATCCGCTGGCGCAATCATGGATGGAGCTTGAGGCCGCTGAAATGATGGCGATGCGCGCGGCCTGGAAATACGACAACGGCCTGCCCTGCGGCGCCGATGCCAATGCTGCCAAGTACATGGCGGCCGAGGCTGGTTTCAACGCCTGCCAACGCGCCATGGCCACGTTGGGCGGCTATGGCTACGCCAAGGAATACCACGTCGAGCGTTACCTGCGCGAAATGATGATCCCGCGCATAGCGCCGATCAGCCCCCAACTCATCCTGTGCTTCATCGCCGAGAAGGTTCTGGGCCTGCCCAAATCCTATTGACATTCACGAGCTCGCGACCGATTTTCTCCCCGCTGAGGCTAGCAATACCCTCTTTTTACCCAGGCCAGCACCCACCCCATCATGACCACCACCCACGACAGCGAACGCGCTGAACAACTGACCATGCTGCGCGAAAGCGCGCTCAGTTTCGTCACCAAAGAATCGCCACTCAACCGCGCTCGCGCCCTGCGCCAGCAGGTGCCGGGCTACGACCGCCGCTTCTGGAGCGCCCTGGCTGAGCAGGGCTGGACCGGGCTGCTGGTGCCCGAACAATTGGGCGGCTACGCCCAGGGCTTCGCTGAAATGGCCGAGGTGGCGGCCGCGCTGGCTTCTCAGGTCGCGCCCGAACCGGTAGTGCCGGTGCTGGTCTTCGCCGGCCGCCTGCTGGCGCACACGGGCGCCACCGAGCTATCGACGCGTCTGCTGACCGAACTCGCCGCCGGTTGCACGCTGCCCGCCGTGGCCTGGCAGGAAGACGTAACCGGCGCGAAAGACCGGCCGGGTCAGGCCGCGACCCGGCTGGAGCGCCAGGGCGACTCCCTGCTGATACATGGCGACAAGCGCCATGTACGCCCCGGTGCCGGGGCCGACGGCTACATCGTCAGCGCCACCGGCCCACAAGGTCTGGCCCTGGTGTGGGTGCCGACCGATGCATCCGGCCTTACCCTGTCGTGTCAGCCGCTGGCCGACCGCAGCTATGCAGCACAGCTCGACTTGAACAGCGTTCGCCTGCCCGCCAGCCACCTGCTGGCCGAAGGGGCCGCCGCAGCGGCCGCGCTGACCCGCGCCTACGACGAAACCCTGGTACTGGCCAGCGTTGAACTGCTGGCCCTTGTGCGCAGCATGCTGAGCATGACGCAAGACTACCTGCGCACGCGGATCCAGTTCGGCAAGCCGATCGGCAGCTTCCAGTCACTGCAGCACCGCACTGTGGATCTGTTGATTCAGCAGGAACTGACCGCCAGCGTGGTCACGCAGGCCCTGGCCCTGCTAGATGACCCGGACGCCGACGCCAGCGCGCGCTCGGCCCTGGCAAGCCGCGTCAAGTCGCGCGCGTCGGATGCGGGGCTGCAGGTGGCGCGGGAGGCGGTGCAACTGCACGGCGCCATCGGCGTCACCGACGAATACGACCTGGGCATGTATCTGCAGCGTGCTCTGGTGTTGGCCGCCTGGCTGGGCAATGGCAACCAACAGCGCCGCCGCTACGCCAACCTCACCCAAAACGCCACCGCGCAGGAGCACGCATGAACACCACCGCCTCCACTGCCACTGACTGGAATGCACTCGACAACGCCAGCTTTCGCGCCACACTGCGCGAATTCTTTGAAGAACATTTCCCCAGCGAATGGCGCTACCCGCAACGGCGCCTGCGCTGGTCCGAAATCGGCCCCTGGTACCTGAGGCTTTCAGAAAAAGGCTGGGTCGCGCCGAGCTGGCCCACGCAGTATGGAGGCATGGGACTCTCACCCGAGAAACTCATCATCTTCATTGAAGAGCAGGAGCGCTGGGGCGTGGCGCGCGCGCCCGACATGGGCATCACCATGGTCGGACCGCTGCTGATCAACCACGGCAACGAGGCGCAACGCGCCTACTACCTGCCCAAGATCATCGCGGGCGAGCACATCTGGTGCCAGGGTTACTCGGAACCCAATTCCGGCTCCGACCTGGCCAGCCTGCGTACCGAAGCCGTGGTTGACGGCGACGACTTCATCGTCAACGGACAAAAGACCTGGACCACACTGGCGCAGGACGCCACCCACATCTTCCTGCTGGTGCGTACCGACAAATCAGCCAAGAAGCAGGAAGGCATCAGCTTCCTGCTGGCCGACATGAAAACGCCGGGCATCACGGTGCGGCCCATCCGCAACATCGCGGGCAGCGAGGACTTCTGCGAGGTCTTCCTGGAAAACGTGCGCGTGCCGCGCACCAGCATCGTCGGCGAACTCAACAAGGGCTGGACCATCGCCAAGGCGCTGCTCGGCTTCGAGCGCATCTTCCTGGGCAGCCCCAAGCAAAGCCAGTACGCACTTGCACGCGTGCAAGAAGCGGCGCAGCGGCTCGGCCTGTTTGAGGACACCGGTTTTGTGGACCGCTACACCAAACTGGCGCTGGACGTGGCCGACCTCGGCGCGCTCTATGGCCGCTTCATCGATCAAGTCAAACGCGGCGAAACCCTGGGGCCCGATGTCTCGATGCTCAAGCTGTTCGCCACCGAAACCTATTCGCGCCTGGCCGACCTGCTGGTTGACGTCGTCGGCGCCAGTGGCGCCCTGCCCGGCCCCATCGCGCTGCCCGGTGGCAAAACCGATGCGTTGACCACCTTCTACAACGCGCGTCCGGCCACCATCTACGGCGGCAGCAACGAAGTGCAGCGCAACATCCTGGCTGCCAGCGTGCTGAAGTTGCCGTCATGATCGACGCACGCAGTTCCGTTTTTGAAAACCCCGGCCCGGACGCGCAGTTCGCGCTGGCGCTGGCGCAGGGCCGCTTTCAAATCCAGCACTGCACAGCCTGCGGCCAGCATGTGTTTTACCCACGCGCACTGTGTCCGCATTGCGGCTCGGCGCAACTCGAATGGGTAGCGCCCAGCGGAGCCGGCTGCGTCTATTCCAGCACAACGGTGCGCCGCAAGCCAGCGTCCGGCGGCGACTACAACGTCGCGCTGGTGGACCTGGCCGAAGGGCCACGGCTGATGTCACGCATCGACGGTATTGCACCCGACCAGGTGCGCATCGGCATGCGCGTGCAGGCGCGCGTGGTCGACGACCCCATCAAGGGCAAGTTACTGGTCTTCATCCCCGAGGGCGCCACAGCATGAGCACCACATCTCCCCTGCGCGGCGCGGCCGCCATCGTCGGCGCCAGCTTGGGCGGCGTCCCCATGGCCCCCGGCAGCAGCGCCCTCGAAATCCTGGGCGAAGCGGTGCATGGCGCGTTGGCCGATGCGGGCCTGAAGCTGTCGGACGTCGATGGACTGTTCACCGGCTCGTCCTACCACTTTCTGGCCAGCCTGTCGGTGGCGGAATACCTGGGGCTCAAACCCAAGTTCTGCGAAGCCACCATGGTCGGCGGCTCGTCTTACGTGGGTCACCTTCTCACGGCCGCCATGGCCTTGCACACGGGTCAGTGCGAAGTGGCGCTGATCTGCTATGGCAGCAACCAAGGTTCGGGCTTCGGCAAACTCAAGTCGATGGCCGAAACGCCCTTGTACGAAGCGCCCTACGAGCCGCGCTACCCGATCTCCAGCTACGCGCTGGCGGCAGCGCGCCACATGCACCAGTACGGCACCACGCGCGAAGACCTGGCCCACATCGCGGTGGCGGCGCGTCAGTGGGCGCAACTCAATCCGCTGGCCTACGCACGCGATCCACTGAGCATCGAACAGGTGCTGGCCTCGCGCCTGGTGAGCGACCCGCTCTCGGTGCTCGACTGCTGCCTGGTGACCGACGGCGGCGGCGCCCTGGTGCTGGTACGCAGCGAGCGGGCGAAAGATTTCCCCAAGCCACCGGTCTACGTGCTGGGCACGGCTGCGGCCACCTGGCACCGCCAGATCGGCTCCATGCCCGACCTGACGGTCACCGCCGCCGCCGAGTCCGGGCCGCGCGCCTTTGCCATGGCCGGTCTGACCCCGAAGGATGTGGACGTGCTCGAGCTGTACGACGCCTTCACCATCAACACGCTGCTGTTCCTCGAAGACCTGGGCTTTTGCACCAAGGGCGAAGGCGGCGCTTTTGTGCGCAACGGCCGGATCGCGCCGGGTGGCGTGTTGCCGGTCAATACCAACGGCGGCGGCCTGTCGTGCTGCCACCCCGGCATGTACGGCATGTTCCTGCTGATCGAGGCGGTGCAGCAACTGCGCGGCGAGGCCGGGGCACGCCAGGTGGCCGGTGCGGAGGTGGCGTTGTGCCATGGCAACGGCGGCGTTCTTTCAAGCCAGGTGACGGCCCTGCTGGGCACGGCTGCCACCGTCTGATTTTTTTACTTAACAACCAGGAGATATTTACATGAACAAAGGCATCATGCTGCAAGACAAAGTGGCCGTGGTCACCGGCGCGGGCCGGGGCATCGGCCGCGACATCGCGCTGATGATGGCGGCGCAAGGTGCCAAGGTGGTGGTCAACGACATTGGTGCCTCGGTCGGCGGCGAGGGCAATGACGCCAGCCACGGCCAGCAGGTC
>JBFHEQ010000019.1:0-15691 GCA_041584075.1 Hydrogenophaga sp. | reverse complement strand
GTATTGACGCCAACGGCCACTATCACCGCCACGCTGACGATGCGTCCGGCCTCCCGGGTTTTGACGTAAGTGGCATCGATCCACAGGTAGGGCCAGTCGCCCTCAATGGTGCGGTTCAGGAAAGCGCCCACGCGTTCGTCGAGCTCGGCACACAGACGGCTGACCTGGCTCTTGGAGACACCACTCATGCCCAGGGCCTTGACCAGATCGTCCACGGATCGGGTGGAGATGCCCTGGATGTAGGCCTCCTGGATGACCGCGGTCAGGGCCTTCTCTGCCGTACGACGGGGCTCCAGAAATTCGGGGAAGTAGCTGCCTTGGCGCAGCTTGGGAATCTTGAGGGCGACAGAGCCAGCACGGGTGTCCCATTGCCGCTCGCGGTAGCCGTTACGGCTGTTCAGACGCTCGCAGGTCTTCTCGTCATAGTCGGCACCACAGCGAGCCTGGACATCGATATCCATGAGGCGCTGAGCCATGAACTGCACCATCTGGCGCAGCATGTCGATATCGGCGCCTTTGTCGGCGAGTTCAAGTAAGGCATTATTGGGATTGGTCATCGTGATTTCCTTGATGGATTCAGGTTGTTGGTTCGTATCTCAACCTTATCCGGACTCACGATGGCCACCCCTTATGGGATGACCGGAGCGCTGCAAGCCGCTTCGGGCTACGCCCTCAGCGCCTTGCTGCACATCAAAAACTTACACCACTTCCTGGGACATTACCGCCGTTGCGCTTCAGGTCAGCCTGAACGAGGCCAGTGTTGTCACTCCGAGTGACAAACCACGGCCCAGCCAAGCCCTGTGCTCGATGGGCGGGTGCGCTTCAGGTCAGCCTGAACGGTGCCAGTGTTGTCACTCCGAGTGACAAACCACGGCTCAGCCAAGCCTTTTGATTAATGGGCGGGTGCGCTGCAGGTCAGCCTGAATGGAGCCGGTGTTGTCACTCCGAGTGACAAACCACGGCCCAGCCAAGCCCGGTACTCGACGGGACGGGCGGGTGCGCTCCAGCCCAGCCTGCACGGGGTCAGTGTTGTCACTCGGAGTGACAAACCACCGCTCAGCCAAGCCCTGTACTCGACAGTAGGGCGCGCTTGAGGTCGGCCTGAACGGGGCCTTTGCTGTCACTCCGAGTGACAAACTGGGCCTCTCGAAGTGGTTGTCCTTCCGATGGTTCGTCGAAAGAAAGCTGCCCTCAAAACTCGGTCCACTTTTGGTCCACTTTTGGTCCGCTTTCAGTCCGGTTTCGGTCCGATTTTGGGCCACTTTCGGGCCAGTTGACCCGCGTGTTACGTGCGCAGACCGATGATTTTTGGAGCGGAATCATCGGTCCTGAGACCTCGATTGCCGCCAATACTGAATGCGTAGGTGAGTGCAGGATAGGCGCGGTGGCGCCGGTTGTCTGACACGCTCACCCACGGGGTGATCAGTTGTCAGGAGGCTCGGGGTGGAACCCTCGTCACGGAACCGCATCAGCGTCGATTTGCATGGCCTGAAGGCCTTGCTCGTGGCGCGCGCCCAAGTCCTCGGCGTGTCGCCTTCGGAGCTGGTGCGCAAGGCACTGGCGGACGAACTGGAGCGATCCGCAGGGAATGTGAACGATCCACACGAGCAGCGCACAGGGAGCCACATCGGCGAGCGGGCGCGCCTTTGCCTGCGCATGGGGAGCGACGAGTCCGCTGCCACATTGGCGGCGGCGCGGCGGGCAGGAATGAACCCAGGGAGTTACGTGGCCCAGTTGGTGGCAGGGGTGCCCGCCATCCTGGAAGGAGGGCGGCATGCCGACCATGTTGCTGCGCTCACCGCATTTAACGCGGAGTTGTCCACCCTCAGCCGCAACATCCACCACCTGACCCACCTGCTGCGCCAGGGTGATGTGGTGCCAGCGCTGGCCTACCGCGACATGCTCAACACGCTGGACGGGGATATCCGCCGTCACCTTGCACTTGCTGCTGGCGCACTGGCCGATCTGCGCCCGCGCATCCAACAAGCCCGGCCAGCGCAGCGATGCAACCATTGACAACGAAGGAGCAAACGATGGCCCAAACACCCAACATTGATGGCGTCCTGATCCAGTGGGGCGACCGGCTGTTCTATCCGGGCAACCGGGTGGTGAAAGTCAGGCCTCAGCCCAGGCTGGACGCCGGGGAGATGCGGCAGCAGGCTGCAGCCATCCGAGAACGCATCGAAGCCACGGTGGTGCGGCGCGCACCCCAGGTGATGGTCAAGCTCACCGGGGGAGGGCGGGGTATGCAGGCCATCGCCGCGCACTTTCGCTACATCAGCAAAAACGGTCGGCTCGACATGGAAGATGAACGGGGAGAGACCATCCGCGGCGGGGATGCGGTGCACGAACTCACCGAGGACTGGCGCTTTGGCGGCAGCCTGATCGACGAGGTGGGGTACCGACGTGAAGCCTTCAACATCATGCTGTCCATGCCTCGCGGCACCGACCCGCTGATCGTGCAGCGCGCGGCGCGCGAATTCGCGCAGACCGAGCTGATGGACCACAAGTACGTGATGGTGCTGCACGACCACCAGGCCAACCCCCATGTGCACATCAGCGTTCGGGCCGAGTCCAAGCATGGGCGGCGCCTCAACCCCAGGAAGGCCGACCTGCACCGCTGGCGCGAGACCTTTGCTGGAAAACTGCGTGGCTACGGGGTCGAGGCGGAGGCCACTCGGCAGGCGACACGGGGTCGCATCCGCAATCCGGATGATCTATGGCGCCTAAAGGCCAAGGAAGATGGTCGATTGAGAAAACCTCAGCCCAGCGTCAAGACCGGGTCCAAAGTGTATGCAAGGCGCTCAGATGCCTTGAGTGCTTGGTTGTGCATTGGGCAGGCTTTGGCCAGTTCTGCCGATGCGAATGATGTAAACCTAGCACGGTCGATCGCTGGCTACATTCGTGAAACATCGGATCCTCTGGAGCGTTCGAGCACCTCGCCCGCTGTCGTTAGGGAAGGTCTGCACAACCTCGGCCGTTCTGGCCTGATGTGAGACAGTGACGGCATGAAGCAAATGAGCCTGGGCGAGAGCGGATTCGAGCGCAAGACCAAGCGAACGCGCAAGCGCGAGTTCCTGGACGAGATGAACCTGGTGGTGCCGTGGGCCGAGTTGGTGTCGCTGATCGCGCCGCACGCACCGGCCCCTGGCGCCAAGGGTGGACGCCCGCCGTTTGCCGTCGAGACCATGCTGCGAATCCACTTCCTGCAGCAGTGGTTCAACCTCTCGGACCCGGCGATGGAGGAAGCGCTGTACGACATGGCGCTGTTCCGTGAATTTGTGGGCCTGGATGCAGGTGAAGACAACCTGCCCGACGAAAGCACCATCCTTCGGTTTCGCCACCTGCTCGAAGCTCACAACCTGAGCTTGCAGATCCTGGCCACTGTCAACGCCACGCTGGCTGCCAAGGGCTTGCTCCTCAAGAGCGGCACCGTGGTCGATGCCACGCTGATCGCAGCGCCGAGTTCGACCAAGAACAGCAGCGGCGAGCGCGATCCCGAGATGCACCAGGCCAAGAAGGGCAACCAGTGGCACTTCGGGATGAAAGCGCACATCGGTGTCGATGCGGACTCGGGGCTGGTGCACACGGTGGTGGGCACGGCGGCCAACGTCAACGACGTGACGCAGGCGCATGCGCTGGTGCATGGAGAAGAAAAAGACGTCTTTGCTGATGCGGGCTACCAGGGTGTCAGCAAGCGCAATGAAACGCAGGACATCAAGGTCAACTGGCATGTGGCCATGCGACCGGGCAAGCGCAAGGTGCTGGACAAGAGCACGCCGATGGGCGCGATCCTCGACCAACTGGAGCAGACCAAGGCACGCATCCGGGCCAAGGTCGAACACCCGTTCCGGGTGATCAAACGACAGTTCGGACACGTGAAGGTGCGCTACCGGGGCCTGGCCAAGAACATGGTGCGGCGCACGTTGCTGCAGGAGATACGGGGATGAGTGCGTCCGCAGGCGGCCAAGAGGCTGCGAATCTTGGCGAAATCGGCCTTTAAACCGACCTTGCAAGCCTGAAATCGCCGCCATCTGAAATCACGCGCATCAACTCACGCCGCGTCGTGTGTTGTGTAGACCTTCCTTAGTCTTACTGTGTCATAAATGACATAATTCGATCTTCCGGACTTGGAGCTGGAGGATCTATGAGTGCAGCGGAACGCTTTGATCTCTACCTTGAACACCTGAGCGCAGGCTTGGGTCACGCAGACCGGCACGCCGGCCTTCGGGGCTACTGCACGGGCCTGATGCTCCCCCTGCCGCGCAAGAGCGTGGAGCCGATGGCTGCGAGAGTGGATCCGACACACGCCAGCGCACGGCATCAAGCACTGCACCACTTCGTGGCCAAGGCACAGTGGTCAGACACCCAGATGCTGCGCCGCGTGTGCCAGTGGGTGATGCCCAAGATGGACTTCAGCCAGGGCGGCTGGTGGATCATCGACGACACCGGGTTCCCCAAGAAGGGTCGTCACTCGGTCGGTGTCACCCGTCAGTACTGCGGGATGCTCGGCAAGCAGGACAACTGCCAAGTGGCCGTGAGTATCTCGCTGGCGAGCAAGCAGGGCAGCTTGCCCGTGGCTTGGCAGTTGTACCTGCCCAATGACTGGGCGGCGGATCCTGAACGGCGTGCCAAGGCCGGCGTTCCAGATGAAGTGCGCTTCGCCACGAAGACGCAGATCGCATTGCAGCAGTTGCGCTCTCTGCTGGACGAAGGCGCGCCGCGCCACCGCGTGCTGGCTGATGCCGGCTACGGCGTGGACAACACCTTGCGCCAGGCGCTCAGCGATATGGGCTT
The DNA here is from genome assembly GCA_041584075.1 of Hydrogenophaga sp. Taxonomy (GTDB): domain Bacteria; phylum Pseudomonadota; class Gammaproteobacteria; order Burkholderiales; family Burkholderiaceae_C; genus Hydrogenophaga. Next base: position 10,894 of record JBFHEQ010000019.1, on the reverse strand, counting down.
GCTCTATACGGTAGGTGTCACATCTGCCGTCGTGGTCTGGCCTCCTGGTGTTCAGCCGCTGCCACCCAAGCCTTACAGCGGCGTGGGTCGCCCTCCCGTGGTGCCTCGGCGCACGACCACTGTCCAGCCCATGAGTGTCAAAGCACTGGCGATGTCGTTGCCGCCAGAAGCATTCCAGACGATCCATTGGCGTGAGGGAACCAACTCGCTGTTGCGCGAGCGCTTTGCGGCCGTGCGAGTGCGCCACGCTGGCGGCAATACGGGCAAGGCACGTCTGCGTCCCGAGCAGTGGCTGCTCATCGAGTGGCCAGCCAGCGACGCTGAGCCCAGCAAGTACTTCTTGTCCACACTGCCAGAGGACACCTCGATCCACGAGTTGGTCGACATCGCCCATCAGCGTTGGCGCATCGAGCGTGACTACCAGGATCTGAAGCAGGATTTCGGCCTCGGCCACTACGAGGGCCGAGGATGGCGGGGGTTCCATCATCACGCCGCGTTGAGCATCGCGGCCTACGGATTCCTCATGGCCGAACGCCTCGCCGCCGACAAGTCTGTCGGCGGTAAAAAAAACTTCATCGAACGCCAAGTACCTGCCCTTCCCGAGGGTTACATCCCCCGCGGAAGTCCTACGCGCGCAGCGCCACGTGGCGACGTCGATCACGACACTGCGTCATCGACTGAGCTACCAACTGATCGCTCGTCTCGGTCAGTGCCCCTGCTGCGGAAGGGCAAGCGAAAAACTGCTCTTGTGACACAGTAAGACTAAGACCTTTGCCCGCCTGACCTGATGACGTCGAATCTCACCCGCCTGTGAATCCACCTGGTAAACTTGCAAGACGCTCTTTGCGATATCCAGGCCAATGATGGGGAGCGATGCTGCTTCGAACATGATGAACCTCCAAAGTGGGGTGGAAACACCCTCACTTTGGCATCCGCTGCCTGTTCAAGCCAGAGACCGTGATCGAGTGCACTGCACAGCACGTGATAGGTGGGGTGACCATGCCATCTGACTGGCTCAGAAATTCGAGGGGACTTCAGGCTAACAAAATCAAGTCCGGATTGCCGGGGGGGCTTGTATGCACAGGGCTACCACTGCGTCGGTCAGGTCATCAATCGAGATTCCCTTTTTAGGATTGAACCACAGCGCTGACCCGTTCAATAGTCCAAAGATCAAATGGCGCGCAAGCGACACCTCGCCTTGCAAGCAGCCGGTCGACGCGAGTTCTTGGAGCACGGGCGTCCATGGCGCTTCGTAGTCACCTTGCAGCTTCGCGATGACGTTGTGCTGCCTTGTGTTGAGAGAGCGGGACTCGTAGAGCACCGCATGCATGAAGTCGCTGCTTGGCCCCAGTAGCGTATCGAAATGCGATCGGATCAATTGCCGCAGCGTAGTCGCAGCGTCATGTTCGGCAAGGAGCACGATCGTCTGGCGCGCCAGCGCGCTACGCATGCCTTCCTGCATCACCTCATACAACAGCGCATCCTTGCTTTTGAAGTGACAAAACAGTGATCCGGAATGCATGCCAACTGCGCAGGCGATGTCGCGCGTGCTCGTGCCGTTGAAGCCGTTGCGTCGAAACAGTTTGGCCGCAGCCTTGACGATATCTTGGCGGCGGTTGCCTTCATTTCGCTCTTGCGGCGTCTTGCGTGGGCGGCCTCGCGGCCGCTTGGTTGCTGCGAAAGTGGGAAGGGAGCGCGCGGCACACATCATGCGCAAACGAGTAGCGACGCCTGCCAAAGGTGCCGGTTCGTAAGCTCAGGCCAGCCCGAAAGCGGCGGACGGAGGCCTTGACCGTGTTGCGAACCTTGGTCCGGCTGGTCGGCGCCGGGGATGACGGCCATCGGCTCAGTACGACTTCGGCAAGCCCAGCACATGTTCGCCGATGTAGTTGAGCAGCATCTCGTTGTTGATGGGCGCGATTTCCAGCAGGCGCACCATGGGCCACAGCGTAACGATGTCGTAGTCGCGGTCGAACCCGTAACCGCCGTGGGTTTGCAGCGCGGCCTCGACGGCGGCTACTGCCGCTTGCGAGCCTAGCAGCTTGGCCATGTTGGCATGCGCACCGGCGTCCTCGCCGGCGTCGAAGCGCTCGGCGGCGTTGTAGGTCATCAGGCGCGCCGCCTCGATTTGCGCCTTGGCCTGCGCCATGCGGTGCTGCAGCGCCTGGTAGGAGCCGATCGGCTTGCCGAAGGGCTTGCGATCTTTCGAGTAGGCCACCGCCTTGGCCAGCGCATAGTCACCCAGGCCGATGGCGGCGCCGGCGGCCAGCAGGCGCTCGGAGTTCAGGCCTTCGAACATCAGCTTGGCGCCCTTGCCGGCTTCGCCGATCAGCGCGTCGGCGGGCAGTTTGACGTTGTCAAAGAACACCATGTACTGGCGCTCGGCGGTCTCGACCTGGATGTTGAGTTGCGTGAGCTGGATGCCGGGCGTTTTCATGTCGAGCACGAACAGCGAGATGCCTTCGGTGCGGTTTTTCACCTCGCCTGCCTTGGTGGTGCGGGCAATCACCAGCATGTAGTCGGCATCGCGCGCGCCAGAAATGAAGACCTTCTGGCCATTGAGCACCCAGCCATCGCCGTCCGATGTGGCCAGCGTGGTCATGGCAAAGCTGTTGGTGCCGGCATTGGGTTCGGTGATGGCAAAGCACAGTTTCTTCTCGCCGGTGCAGGTGGGCGTGACGAACTTGCGGATTTGCTCGGGTGTGCCGTTGCGCATGATTGGCACCCGGCCCAGGCCGGTGACGACCAGAAACAGCGTGGGAACGCCGGCCAGCGCCAGGGCTTCATTGAGCGCGGTGATCTCCAGCACGCCGCCGCCTGAGCCGCCGTACTCTTCCGGAACCGACAGGCCTAGCAGGCCGAATTCGCCGAGCTTTTGCCACAGCTCGTCGGGGAAGCGGTCTTCCTTGATGCACTGCAGGATGTAGCTGCGTGGGTACAGGGTGGTGACGCCGCGGGCGGCTTCCTGCACGTCGCGGATGCGATCACGCAGGGCTGCGGAAGCGGTGTTGGCAATGGCGGTGGTGGCCGGGGTGTTCATGGTTTGTGTCTCCGTCTTGGGTTAGTGGGTGAACGTTCTCAAAGAGCCATGTCGGCTGGAATGGGTACCGGAAAATCGAGCAGCATCTGCGCAAAGGCTTTGCCCTGCGAGTCCATACGAACCGAAGCGATGCCGCCGCCGCCCAGGGCTTCGTGCATCAGAAAATTCAGCGCGTGCGTGCCAGGCAGATCAAAGCGCTGCACGCTGCCCTTGACGAGGTGGGCGAACCAGGCCGCCACCGCCTGCTCGCTCAGGGCGGCGCGGATGAAAGGCAGGTAAGCGGGCTTGCGCGCCAAGATGCCGATGTTGGCGGCGTCGCCCTTGTCGCCACTGCGGCCCCAGGCCAGCTTCACCAGCGGCACTATCCGCGTGCCGCGCGCATAGGCGTCGGCGTCAGGCAGCGGGCCGTCGACCTGGGGCAGGGTCGCCGGATCAAACGCCTGGCCGTGCCATGGCGGTGCCGCCACGGTCTGGTCGCCCATGTCGATGCTGGCGGCCACCTGTGCCTTGGGTACCAGGCAGGAGAACAGCCGCACCACCGGCTGCACCTTGGGCCGGCCGCCGGTGAAACCGGTGATGGCCGGTGCCGACATCAGGGCCAGCGGCGCCACTTCGCGCGAAAACAGTTCGAGCGCGTCCTTGACCGGGTGGCGCACGCCGACCTTGAGCATCACTTCGCGCGCATCGGGCCGCGCGTGGGGGCCGTAGGTGTCTTCGGCGCCGATGGCCTCGACACAGGTTTCGGTGAAGTCGGGCCAACCGCGCTGCGCATAGTGGCGCCGCATGCGCGCCAGCATGGCGGCGCCCACGCGCTGCGCCTTGGCGCCGGCATCGATGCCGCCGATCATGAACAGGCTCATGGCCCGAAAGCCGTCGGCGTAGGTGATGCTGGCCTTGGCCTGGTCGGTCGGCGGCAGGCCGCGCGCGCCCTTGACCTCGACGCGGTCGGGGCCGACCTGCGTCAGTGTCACGCCGGTAAAGTCGCACACCACATCGGGCAGGATGTAGGCGCGCGGGTCGCCGATTTCATAGACCATCTGCTCGCCTACCGTGGAGGGGCAGACCAGCCCGCCCGTGCCTTCGGGCTTGGTGATGATGAAGCTGCCGTCGGCGCGGCACTCGGCGACGGGAAAACCCATGTCGTCCCAGCCCGGTACCGTGTCCCAGTCGGTGTAGTTGCCGCCGGTGGCCTGCGTGCCGCACTCGATCAGGTGACCGGCCAGGCTGCCCTGCGCGAGCAGATCGTGGTCGGCGACGGTCCAGCCAAAGGCATGGATCAGCGGCGCCAGCGTGACCGCGCTGTCGACGCAGCGGCCAGTGACCACGATGTCGGCGCCGGCCGCCAGCGCGGCCGCAATCGGGAAGGCACCCAGATAGGCGTTGGCGCTCATGACCTTTTGCGGAAACGGGCTACCTGCGAACATCTCCTGGGTGCCGGCTGCGCGCAGTGCTTCCACCTGCGGCATCAGGTCGTCACCCAGAACGGCGGCGATTTTCAGATCGACACCTTTGGCCTGGGCTGCCGCCACCAGCGCGGCGCGGCAGGCGGACGGGTTGACGCCGCCCGCGTTGGCAATGACCTTGATGCCGCGCAACTTCAGTTCCTTCATCAGGGGCTGGAGGGTGGTCACGAAATCCGGTGCATAGCCCAGTGCCGGGTCTTTGGCCTTGGCGCGGCTGAGCAGCGACATGGTGATTTCGGCCAGGTAGTCGAACACCAGGACGTCGATGTTGCCGCGCTGCACCAGTTGGGCGGCGGCGAACTCAGAGTCGCCCCAGAAGCCCGAGGCGCTGCCAATGCGAAGGGTGTCTTTTTTCATGAATGTCTCCAGTTGATTGGGGGAGTGGGGTCAGCGCGGGGTGGTGGCAAGACTGCGTGGCCAGAACACGCGCCAGATACCTTTGGCTGTGGCGCAGACTGTGCCATGGGCATCCAGGAACTCCCCCTCTGCAAATGCAGTCGTGCGGCTGATGCGCACCACCTTGCCGCGCGCCTCAAAGCTATCGCCCAAGGCAGCGTTGAGGAAGGTGATGTCGAGGTTGATCGTGAACTGGCGCAGCTCGAAGGGGTCAATGTCGGCCGCCTCAGGCATGTCCAGCAGCGAGGAGATGATGGCCCAGCCCAGCGCGCCGTCAAACATATAGGAGATGACGCCGCCATTGATCACTGTGTCCGAACCGCCGCCGCCGCGTTGGGTGGGGAGGGCTTTGGGCAGTCGCACAATAGCTCTGCCCACGCCTGTTTCTTCCACTTCCAGCCCTTGCGCCTTCAGAAAGGGGTTGTCGTTCCAGCTTTTCTTGTAAGCGGCGATGCGGTCAAGGTGGGGGGCGTTGGCATTCATATGGGGTTCCTGAGGCTTGTTTAAAAATCGTAGGGGATTCAAAGCATCGCCAGTTGTTCGATGCGTTGCACATGGGCCGCCAACGAACGGCGCGCCAGTGGCCAGAGCGCTGCGGGCGTGTCGTCATAGGCGAGTGGCAGCCAGTCGTCCAGGCTGCCTTGCGGGACGGCGCGCATGGCCGCCAGCACCTTGGCCTCGCGCCGCAGGCGGTGCGCCTTGAGCTGCGCAATGGACTGCGCCGCCCAGCCGATGACGTGGCCGTGCGCCGGCAGGATGAATTCGATACCGTCCTCTTCGCAGGCCTGCGCCAGGCGGTCCAGCGAATCGAGGTAGGCGCTCATGTCGCCGTCGGGCGGGTCGATGATGGTGGTGCTGCCGCTGAGAATGTGGTCGCCCGAGAACAGCAGACCGTCTTCTTCGAGGATGAGGCAGAGGTGGTTGGCGGCGTGCCCTGGGGTATGGACCACGCGCAGGGTGCTGTGGTGCTCGCCATCGTGCAGCATCAGGCGCTCGCCGTCGGCCAGCGCGCGGTCGGGGGCGAAGGCTGCCGTGGAGCGGGCGGTGGCGGCGCTGGCCAGGCCCAGCACGGGCGGCGTACGGCCCGTCAGGCGGGCGCAGGCCTGGGCCAGCGGCCGTGCGGCGGGGGAGTGGTCGGCGTGCGAGTGGGTGCAGACGATGGCCGTGATCTGGCCCGCCGTGAACGCCAGCAGGCGCTCGATATGGTCGTTCAGCAAGGGGCCCGGATCGATGACGATGTAGCCACTGGCCGCGTCACCCACGATGTAGCTGTTGGTGCCGGGGCCGGTCATGACGCTGGCGTTGGGGGCGGTGAGGCGATGCAGGTTCCGCAGCAGGGGCACCGGCCGTTCGTGCTGCCAGTCCAGCGCATGTTCCAGTTGTCCGGATGGGCACACCAGCGCGAGCTCGGCGTAGGGCAGGTCCTGCTCCATGAAGCGCTGCGGTTGACCGCCGACCAGACCACCACGGGGGGTGGAGTTCCACAGTGGTTCGTCCTCGGTGCAGGCCGCCAGGGCCTGCCCGGCCTGTTCGAAGGCCGACAGCCAGTGCAGGGTGCGGATGGTGGGGAAGATCATGAAGAAGTTGCCGGCCTGGTGCTGCGCCAGCGCATCCTGGGGCCGGACCCAGACCGGCTCGAACTGCTCCATTTCGTCGGCCACCGGTTCCTGCTGGTCGGGCATCAGCGCAGCGAAGAAGACGGTGTCGAAACGCTTGGGCACGCTGCGGTCCGTGGTCCAGCAGGCCAGCATGCGCGCCTGATCGACCGCCAGTGACCAGCCCTGGGCTTGCAGTTGCGGGTACAGCGCCCGGCTGCGGTCCAGCGCTTGAAGGTGGGTGCGGGTGATGGGCCTGCCATCGGCCTGCACGGCCAGCAGGATGCCCAGTTCCTCGAAGGTTTCCCGCAGCGCCGCCAGCGCCGCCGTGCGGTAGCGTCCGCCCGCGTCGGGGGCGCGCGCCAGCGTGTGTGTCTGGTGGTCGTCGGCGTCCACTCGCCCGCCGGGGAACACATAGGCGCCGGGCAAGAAGCTGGCGTTTGGCGAGCGCCGGGTCATCAGCACTTCGACGCCCAGCGCTCCGTCACGCAGCAGCAGCAGGGTGGCCGCTGGGTGCGCCACGGCCGGTTCTTTGCGGGGGTGCAGTTGCAGGGTGGGGCGGGCCATGGCGGTGTTCCTTGCGCGGGGGATGGGGGCTCTACGCGCTGGCCGAATGGGTGCGCAGCAAGGCGTCGAGTGTGCTTTCCAGGTGGGCCAGCGAATTGCACTCGCGCGCGATGTGGCAGTAGGGCGCGTAGCGCTTCATCTCCGAATCGCCCAGGCCCCAGAACGAGGTGGGCTCGGGGTTGAGCCAGATCACCCGGCGCGCGCGCTCATAAAGCTGCTTCATGACCTCGACATGCGCCTCGCCGCGGTTGTTGCGCGCGTCGCCCAGGATCAGCACCGTGGTGCGGCGGTCGATGTCGCCCAGCAATTGTTCTTCAATATCGAGCAGGGTTTGACCGTAGTCGGTGCCGCTGCCGCCCACGGCCTGCATCACTTTGTCGACCGCTTGCTCGACCGGCAGCAGCTCGAAGGTGTCGCTCACGTCCACCAGGTGGTTGGTGAAGGCGAAACTGCGCACGTCGCTGACCTGCTCGCCCAGGCTGTGCAGGAACAGCAGCAGAAAGCGCGCGTACTGGCGCACCGAGCCGCTGACGTCGCAGATCGCCACCACGCGTGGCCGATCCACCACCTTGGAGCGCCAGAAGGTCTCGAACATCACGCCGTCGTAGGCCGCGTTCTTGCGCAGGGTCTTGCGGAAGTCGAGCTGGCCGCGCACCCGCTGCTTCTTGCGCCGCGAGTGGCGATCAGCCAGCCGCTTGGCGATTTTGCTGACGATGACGTGCATGCGCGCGAAATCGCGCTTTTCGATGTTGGAGAGCTTTTGCGTTTGCAGGAAGTCGTCGTGCAACTGGCGCGTCGGGGCCGTGCCGAAGAGCGCGAGTTTGCGTTCGACAAAATTGCGAACCTCCTCGAACAATTTCTTGCGCGCCAGTTCAAGCTCCTTGGCGCGCTCGGGCGCCAGCGTCTGGCGTTTGGCGTCAGAGATTTCGCGGTCCAGCAGTTCCAGGCCCATGGCCTGCTGGATCTTCTGGGTGTAAAAACCCTTTTGCGTGAAGAACCAGATGTCGGTCAGGCCCACCTCGCGCGCGGCTTCCTGCATGCGCTTGGCCAGCGCCGCCGAGTCGCCCGACAGCAACAACTGCGACAAGGCCTGGCCGCCGCTGCCCTGGCAACCGCCCGGCCCGCCGGAGCCGGTGGCTGTCTGGTTTTTGGGGCTTTGCTCGGGCGGGTCTTGCGCTGGTGTGGCGTCGGCGCCGGGTTGGACGCCGGGCCGGACCGCGCCGCCAGGGGCTGCCAGGTTTTCAAAAGAGCCGAAACGAAAGAAACGGTCAAAGGCCTCGTCGAACAGGGCGCGGTCGACCGTGGTCTTGGCCAGCGTGGTGCCCAGCGCGCTCTTGAGCAGGGCGCGGTCGCTCCAACCCACCAGTTCGACGGCACGCGCCGCATCGACCTGGGCGTTGAGATGGATTTCAAGGTCGCTGCCGCGCAGCGCCTTGAAAAAGTCTTCAAGCGTGGCTTGCACGGGGACTCTCCGCATCCTTGCGCGCTTGTTGCAGCAGGGTGGACATCTGCTCGTTGGCGGTGGCGATGTCTTGCTCGAACTTGAGGAAGACATTGAGCGTGTCGCGCACCACGTCCAGGTTCAGGTGTTCGGCGTGCAGCAGCAGCAGCGTCTTGGCCCAGTCGATGGTTTCGCTGACCGAGGGCAGTTTTTTCAGGTCCAACTGGCGCACCGCCTGGATGAAGGCCACCAGCTCCCGGTTCAGTGTTACCGACAGGCCGGGCACGCGCCGCTCCAGGATGCGCCGCTCCAGCGCGGCTTTGGGGAAGGAGATGTGCAGGTGCAGGCAGCGGCGCTTGAGCGCGTCGCTCATTTCGCGCGTGTTGTTGCTGGTGAGAAAGACGAGGGGCTTGACCTTGGCCTTGATGGTGCCGAGTTCGGGTACCGAGACCTGGTAGTCGGACAGCACTTCGAGCAGGAAGGCCTCGAATTCGGGGTCGGACTTGTCGATCTCGTCGATCAGCAGCACGCAGCCGCGCTCCTGGTGCAAGGCCTGGTAGAGCGGGCGCGGTTCGAGGAAATGCTCGCTGAAAAACAGGTCGTCGTGCGCATGCAGCTTGTCCATGGAGGCGGCCAGGCCGACGGCGCCCTGCATCATCTCGCCCAGCTTGTCCTTGAGCAGTTGCGTGTAGAGCAATTGCTTGCCGTATTTCCACTCGTACAAAGCCTTGGATTCGTCCAGGCCTTCGTAACACTGCATGCGGATCAGGGGCACGTCGAGAATCTCGGCCATGCCCTTGGCCAGTTCGGTCTTGCCGACGCCGGCCGGGCCTTCGACCAGGATCGGCTTTTCCAGGTTGAAGCCCAGATAGACCGAGGTGGAGATTTCGCGGCTGGCGATGTAGTCGACCGAGGCGAAGGCTTTGGCGACTAGGTCAACGGAATCAAAGTGGGCTTGGTGCAGTGATTTCATGGGTTGTCGTTGATTTCAAAAGGGTTTCTCCGGCCTGGAATTGCCGGGATTCGGCGATGCTGCGGGCGATGCCCTGCACCAGGCGCAGGTCGCGCGCCAGGGTGAGCAGGGCCGGTTCATGGTCGTCCAGGGCTGCGGCAAAGGATTCACAGGTGCCTTGCCAGCGATCAAACAGGCGGCGCGCGCCCAGGTTGAACGCCGCCAGCGCCTCGTTGGGGCCATGCTGGTCCAGGTGCTGAGCGGCATGGCGTGCCACGGGCGAGAGGGCATCGAGTTCGAGTTGCAAGCCACCCAGGTCCCGGGTCAAAGCCGGCGTGCGGGCTGCATGGCGAAACCAGCGTGCCAGGGTATCCAGCTCGGCTTGCATGGCGCCGAGCATCGGGCCCAGCAGCAGCGCGTCTTCGATCGCGCGCAGTGGCCGCGCGATGGTGTCGAAAGCCTGCCCAAGCTCGCCCAGGCGCTGGCTTTGCGGCACCCGGCAGCCGACCAGGCGCAGGCCGCAATGGCCGAGCGGCGCCAGTCCGCGCACTTTGTCGTCCAGCTCGCGGGTCAGCCCCGGTGTGTTGGCTTCAACGACGAAGGCATCGAAGCGCTTGCGCCCTTCGTGTTCGCCGCTGACGGCCAGCACGATGATGGCATCGGCGGCCGGGCCGTTGCTGACGAAGGCCTTGTGGCCGTCAAGGAGCCAGTCGTCGCCGTCCCGCACCGCACGGCAGCTCAGGTGTTTGGGGTGTGCGCCGGTGCCGGGCTCGGAGATCGCGAGTGCCAGTAGGGTGTCGCCGACCGCCATGGATTGCAGCAGCGCACGATGCCGGTCGCTGCGCAGATTCGGCGCCAGCACGAAGCGCGCCAGCATTTGCTGCATCATCCACGCCATGCCCAGCCCCAGACTGGCGGATTCCCGGGCGACGATGCCGGACAGCGCGCTGACCAGCGCGGCGTCCGCTACGGGCGCCCCACCGTCGCTGTCGAAGCCCACGCCGAGCAGGCCACTGGCGCCGAGGTGGCGCCACCAGGCGCGGGGGAAGCCGTGCCCGCAGTCAGGCGCTGGCGCGCCCGACAAGGCCCGGCGCATGGCCTCGGGCAGCGCCGGGTCCGACTTGGGTTGCTCAGGGGATTGAGAGCGGCTCATAGGTCCATCCAGATCAGGCGTAAAACCCGAGCTGTCGCGCCGCCAGGTCACGCATCACTTCTTCGGCGCCGCCACCGATGGCGTTGACCTTGACTTCGCGGTAAATGCGCTCTACCTTGACACCGCGCATGAAGCCGGCACCGCCATGCAGTTGCACCGCCTCGCTGGCGCAATAGGCCATGGTCTGGGTGGCCTGGTTTTTCAGCAGGCAGATTTCGCCCACCGGCGTGTCGCCCTCTTCGACGCGCCAGGCGAGCAATTCCAGCAGGGCCTGGGTCGCCTCGACG
>JBFHEQ010000018.1:0-15771 GCA_041584075.1 Hydrogenophaga sp. | reverse complement strand
GGTGTGGTGATGGATGGCACCGGCATCAGCACCGAGGCCATGCAGCATTTCACCCACTGGACCAACCTGTCGGAGTGCGCTTTCCTGTTGCCGCCCACCGAAGCCGGGCGGGCCCAGGGTGCGGACTACCGGGTGCGCATTTTTTGCCCGGGGCGCGAACTGCCGTTTGCCGGCCACCCGACGCTGGGCACGTGCCACGCCTGGCTGCGAGCTGGCGGCCAACCCCGGGGTGAGCACGTGATCCAGGAGTGTGGCGCCGGGCTGGTGCGCGTGCAATCCACGGGGGACCGGCTGGCTTTTGCCGCACCTGCGCTGATCCAGAGTGGTCCGCTGGACGAAGCCGACGTGGCGTTGACCGCCCGCGGGCTGGGCATTCCCCGAGAGGATGTCGTGGCCCACAGCTGGTGCGACAACGGCCCCCGCTGGCGCGGCGTGTTGCTCAGGAGCGCCGAACAGGTTTTGGCGCTGAAACCCGACAGCGCGGTGCTGGCGGGCCTGGACATTGGCGTGATCGGCCCCCGCGGCAAGGTGGGTGTGATCGGGGCCAGCGAAGCACCGGAGGCCGATTTTGAAGTGCGCGCGTTTTTCCCCGGCAACAACGGCTTGAGCGAAGACCCGGTCACCGGCAGCCTGAACGCTGCCCTCGCCCAATGGCTGATCGGCGCGGGCCTGGCCCCTGAGCGCTACGTGGCGGCGCAGGGAACGGCCTTGCAGCGTGAAGGACGCGTGCATATCCAGCGCGACGCCCATGGGGATATCTGGGTGGGGGGCGCTTCGGTCACCTGCATCGAAGGCACGGTTGCCATCTGACACCCTTGGCCTCCAACATGAACACCGCCCCTGTGGATGAAGCCGCAAAACCGGTTCAACTGGACCACCTGGTGGTGGCCGCGCACACCCTGGACGAAGGCGTGGCCTGGTGCGAAGCGACATTGGGTGTGGTGCCAGGACCGGGCGGTGAACACGCTTTGTTCGGCACACACAACCGCCTGCTGAAGGTCGACTGCGACGGCGCGCCGCAGGCGTATCTGGAAATCATCGCCATCCACCCCACGCTCCAGCCTGCCCGCGAGGCCCCGTTGAAACGCTGGTTCGACCTGGACGACCCGACCCTGCAGCACGCTCTGGCCACCCAGGGGCCGCAACTGATCCACTGGGTCGCCAGCGTGCCCGATCTCCTGCCGACGCACGCCGCCTTTTCGGCGCAGGGCCTGGATCTGGGCCGCGTCCTGGCCGCTTCGCGCCCCACGCCGGCCGGTTTGCTGCAATGGCAGATCACCGTGCGGGACGATGGGCGGCGCCCGGGGGGTGGCTGCCTGCCGACGCTGATCCAATGGGGCAGCACCCACCCGGCATCGACCATGCCCAGCCATGGCTTGCGGTTGCGCCGCCTCCAGGTGGCCCATCCCGAAGCGGCCCGCATCAAAACGGCTCTGAGAGCCCCCGACTGGCCCGCGCTCGATTGGGTTGCGGGTGAGGCGGCCCTGCTCGCCGAACTCGACACCCCGGCGGGGCCGGTTTTTCTTCGCGCCAACCCCACACGCTCATCGCCATGAACCTGCCCACGCTGAACGACATCGAAACCGCCGCCGACGTGGTCTACCGGTCCTTTGCGGCCACGCCCCAGTACCGCTGGGCCACGCTGTCACAGCGCCTGGGCACCGACTGCTGGGTCAAGCACGAAAACCACACGCCGGTGGGCGCGTTCAAGATCCGCGGCGGACTCACCTATTTCCACCAGCTGGCCCAGCAGGGTGCGCTGCCCAAGGAGGTGATCAGCGCCACGCGTGGCAACCACGGCCAGAGCATGGGTTGGGCCGCGCGGGCACACGGCGTGGCCTGCACCATCGTTGTGCCACTGGGCAACTCGACCGAAAAAAACGCCGCCATGCGCGCACTCGGCGTCACCCTCATCGAACACGGCACAGATTTTCAGGAAAGCCGTGAACACGCGATGCACCTGGCCGCCGAGCGCGGTGCGCACATGGTGCCCAGTTTTCACCTCGATCTCTTGCGCGGTGTCAGCACCTACTGGTGGGAGTTCTTTCGGGCCGTGCCGGCGCTGGATGTGGTGTACGTGCCCATTGGCCAGGGATCGGGAGCCTGTTCCGCCATCGCGGCAAAGCTCGCGCTCGGTCACCGTGCCCGTATCGTCGGCGTGGTGAGTGCCCACGCCACCACCTATGCCGACTCCATCGCCGCCCACAGGGTCGTGGAAGCCCCGGTGAGCACCGAGCTGGCCGACGGCATGGCCTGCCGGGTGGCCGATGCGGAAGCACTGGCGATCGTGGCGCCGCATCTCGACCACGTGGTGAAAGTGACCGACTCGGAGGTGGCCCAGGCCATGCGCTTCCTGTTTGCCGACACGCACAACACCGCCGAGGGTGCGGGTGCCGCCAGTTTTGCGGCTGCATGGCAAGAGCGTGATCGGCTCAAGGGGCTGGTGGTGGGCACCACGCTGTGCGGAGGCAATGTGGACAGCGCCGTTTTCGCTCGTGTATTGGGCACAAAGCCCTGAAAGCTGACTCGACCCGATGCCCGAGCGCCCCTGCGACAGGGCAAAAATCAGCCAGCTTGCTCCGGGCCATTCACCAGCCGCGCCACCACGGCACAAAAATCTTCGACCGCGTCGGTCTTGAACACCACTTCGCGCACGCCCGCCGCCACGGACTCCGCCTGCAGTTCGTCGGTGATGTAGCCCGAGGCCACGGCCACCGGCAGCGACGGGTTGATCGCCAGCACTTCCTTGGCCACATCCAGTCCGGACTTGCCCGGCATATTGAAGTCGGTCATGAACAAGTCAAAGGCATCGGGCTGGGCGCGAACGGCTGCGATGGCCTCCTGCTGGTCGGTGAACGCCGTGACGGTATAGCCCTTGCGCTGCAGCAGGCGACGCACGAGAAACACCAAGGTGTCGTCGTCGTCGAGGTACAGAACGTGGCGAGGGGTGGGATCGGGCTCAGAGCTCATGGACACATTCTGCACAGAACTGGGCATTTGGGTGGTTTCGGGAAGTGAATCGATTTCGACGGAGTGTTCAATCAGGGGGACGACATCGCTGCGAGGCCAGTTGGAATCGATGTAGCCCGACCCGGCCTCTGTGGCCGCAGCCGGGAAGAACATTTCAAAGGTTGACCCGACACCGGGCTCACTCTGCACATCGATCGTGCCTTCGTGGGATTGCACAATGCCCAGAACCACGGGAAGGCCCAGGCCTGTGCCCGTCCCCAGGCTGCGGGTGGTGAAAAAAGGTTCAAACATGCGCTGGCGAGTGATCTCGTCCATGCCGCAGCCATTGTCCTTCACCCGCACGCGGATCACGCCGAGCCATGTCGACGGCAACCCCGGGGGCAGCGCCACATCGTCCAGCCTGAACCGGTCAGCCCTCAGTTCAAGTCGCCCCGGCTGGCTGCCGATGGCGTGCAGGGCATTGGTACCGAGGTTGAGCAGCACCTGGCCCAGCTGGGTGGCATCCGCATGAACGCTGAGGTCACCAGGGCCACACTGGGCATCCAGCTGCACCTGGGATGGCATGGCCGCCTTCAACAGACTGCAGCTTTCGGCCAGGATGGCGCGCATGCTGACCCGCTGGCGCTCCATGGGTTGTTTGCGGCTGAACGCCAGGATCTGGCGCACCAGTTCCCGGCCCCTTCGCGCCGCCGTGCTGATTTCGTGCAGGCTCTGGCGGGCGGGCGCATCGGGCAGCAGGTCCTGGCGGGCCAGTTCGGCGTTGCCGAGAATGGCGGCCAGGATGTTGTTGAAGTCGTGCGCCACACCACCTGCCAAAGTTCCCAGCGCTTCCATCTTCTGCGACTGGGAAAGCTGAACCTGCAAGGCTTTTTGCTCGCTCTGGGCCAGTTGCAGGGACGTGATGTCGACAAACGTGATGACCACGTGCCGCAGCCCCCCCAGCGCATCGTTTTCGGCAAAGGCATTGCACAGAGCCCATCTCACATCTGAACTCGACTGCGCTCGAACCCCGATCACCACATCGGACAGAGGGCGCCCGGTGGCCAGCACCCGCTCAAACGGCATTTCGTGGCGGGCCATGGGCTGACCGTCGGTGTTCAGCAAAGACCAGTCCAGCGCCCCAATGGGCACAGTCGCACTGGACGGAACGGCTGCTGGCCAGCCGACAAACTGCCTTGCCGCCGTGTTGATGGTCTCGATGGTCTGGTCGGGATTGAAAGCAATCACGCCCGCGTGGATGTTGTCGATCAGGGCCCTCAGCTTCGCCTTGCCCTCTTCCAGCTTTTGCAAGGTGCGCTCGTTCGTCTGCTGCATGCGGTAGGACACCAGCGAACTCAGTACCACCGCCCGGACCAGACTGTCCAGGGTCATGAAAAGAACCACGTACGAAGCGCTGCTGCTCAACAGCGAGGGTGCCTCCGTGCCCACTTTTCCGAGCAACCGAACCAGCAGAGTCGCCAGAACCAGCCCTTCGATCACCAGCAACCAGCGCAATGCCTTGAATTCGACTGAACTGTGCCGCTCTCCCTGGCGGCGCACCAGCTTCAGACTCAAGACCGCCAGCATCAGGCCAGCAAGCATGAACAAGGCACGACGCGCAGCGGGGCTGTCCCAGACTTCCAGCAACAGAGCCTGTGCCATGAACATGGCCACGCCCCCCCATACCGCCCATTTCAGCGAAGAACGCACCGGCAGGCCCAGGTAGCGTCTAAGGCCCAGCCAGACACAGACATGGGAGACATACATCGCCGTCAGACTCCCACCCACGTTCAGGACATTCAAAGCGTCCACATGGGACAGCGCCGACCCGACCCCCAGCGTCGATATCGCCGAAGCTGCCACCGAAATCGCCCACCAGGCGGGCCCGCCCACACTGGGGTGCCGCCGTGCAAACGACAGGTACAGCGCCACCAGGAATCCGTCCAGACAAAGACGGATCAGCAGCAGGGTCGGAAAATCAAGGTGCATGAAGTGAACAAGGGGTATCCAATACCGATGCGCCATTGAAGCACGTTGACCTGGCCAGAAAAGCCGGAACATCCCGGTGCATTGGCGCCAATCCCGGTGTTTGCATGCGGCGCGAAGGCGACAGGCAGTCGCTGCCGGGACAAAGCCTGCACAAGAAGTGGGGCCAGAATGCCGGCATGGGAAACCTCTATCTCGTGCGCCATGGCCAGGCCTCGTTTGGCGCCGCCGATTACGACCAACTCAGTGAGCTGGGTCAACGCCAAGCGGAGCGGCTGGGTCGCTACTGGGCAGACAAGGGACAGCGCATCGATGCCGTGCTCATGGGCAGCTTGCGCCGCCATGCGCAAACGTGGGAAGGCATTCGCCAGGGTGCCGGCCTGGATCTGGAGCCCCTGGTCTGGCCCGGACTGAACGAATACGACGGCGATGCCGTGATCCGCGCCATCCACCCCGATACGGTGGACAAACCCCTCACGCCGGAAGGCTACCGCAAGCACTTCCACATGTTGCGCGACGGTTTAAGCCAATGGATGGCCGGCACGGTCAGCCCCAAAGGCATGCCCACCTACCCGGCTTTTGTCCACGGGGTGACCAGCGCGCTGGACCATGTGCGCAAACACCATCAGGGGCACAACGTGCTGATCGTCTCGAGCGGCGGACCGATTTCTACGGCGGTCGGCCACATCCTGGCGCTGAGCCCCGAGCGCACCATCGACCTCAACATGCGCATCCGCAACAGCGCGGTCACCGAGTTCCAGTTTGGCCCCAAACGGCACGCCTTGCTGACCTACAACACCCTTCCCCACCTCGATCATCGCGATCTGGCAGATTGGGTCACCTTCGCCTGAAACGACATGCGATCGGGCGCGAAATGAGCGTCCCTCCCCGATGGTGGGTGCGATTCACGTCGTTCCACCAGACCATGCACGCTGACGCATGCGGCAAAGCGGCTGATTGACGCGGGCGCAAGCAGGCTGCGGCCGCACAGGCGCCAAAAAACCTCGAAAACACCCGGCACGAACACGGAGAGATGACGGACCGTTGCGCCGTTTTTTCCCGCATCGGCTTTGCCCGGGGCGGGGCAACATCACCCCGTCCCATCTTCCGTGCGCGCCACCCTGCGCCGGAAACCTCACGCCCTCGGAAGGGCAAAACCTGCGCTCCGGTATCGCACCACCATGAATCCGCTCAAGATCAGTCATTTTTCACTCAATGCCCGCCTCATCGTCACCGTCTCCACGCTGGTGGTGGCTTGTGTCGCCCTGGTCAGCGCCGGCAGCTTCCTCAGCCTTCGCCAGTCCACGAACGAGTCGGTCTCTGCGTCCACACACAACCTCGCCGAAGCCCGGGCAGCGGGCATTGGCCAATGGGTCCATGACAAATCGGCCGTGGTCCAGGCCCTGTTGCCCGCCACCCAGGCCGACGACCCCATGGCCGCCCTGACCCAGGCCGTTCAAAGCGGGGGGTTCGACACCACTTACATCGGCTACCAGGACAGGCACGCCACCTTTTCTTCGCCCCAGAATCTCCCGGACGGGTGGGACCCGACCGCCCGCCCCTGGTATCTGCAAGCTGCGGCGGCCTCGGGCATGGTGCTCACCGAGCCCTATGTGGATGCGGGCAGCAAGAAGCTGGTGATGACTTTTGCCCAGGCCGCCAAAGACGGGGGGCAGACGCGTGCCGTCGTGGCCGGTGACGTTTTCATGGACGCAGTCGCCAATGCCGTGACAGCCATACACCCCACACCCTCCAGTGACGCCTTCATTCTTTCCAGCGCAGGCAAAGTCCTGGTACACGCCAACCTTGACTTTGTGCTCAAGGACGCCACGGCCCTGAGTCCTGAGCTGACCCCTGACGTGGCAGCCAGTCTGGGCAAGACATTGACTGAAATGAACGTCGGTGGCAGCACCCGACTGCTCTCCGCCGTGCCAGTGAGCGGAACCGACTGGAAGCTGGTGGTTTCCCTGCACAAGGACGAGGCCTTGGCTTCGATGTCATCCTTCCTGATCCGCTCTTTGGTGGGCGCCGTGCTGGTGACCGCCTTGTCTGCCCTGCTGGCGGCCTGGGTGGTTCGCCGATCGCTGCGCGGCCTGGGTCGACTGCAGGTCGCCATGGAGGATGTCGCATCGGACGATGGTGACCTGACCAAACGCCTGGATGCCCAAGGCCACGACGAACTGGCCCGCATCGGTCAGGCCTTCAACGCCTTCGTGGACAAGATCCAGGCAACCTTGCGCGAAATCCGCTCAGCCAGCGATGCCCTGCAAGCGGCCTCCCGAGAGATCGCCACGGGCAACCACGACCTGTCTTCGCGCACCGAGGCCGCCGCATCCAACCTGGAAGAGACCTCGGCAACCATGGAACAAATGACTTCGGCGGTCGGGCAATCCGCCCAGTCCGCACAACAAGCGAATCAAATCGCCGCGAACGCAGCTTCGTCCGCCGAACAAGGCGGCGAGGTGGTGGCCCAGGTGGTCACCAGCATGGAGGCCATCACCCACAGCTCACGCCGCATCAACGACATCATCTCCGTGATCGACGGCATTGCTTTTCAGACCAACATCCTGGCGCTCAACGCCGCAGTCGAAGCGGCGCGCGCCGGTGAACAGGGCCGGGGCTTTGCCGTGGTGGCCACCGAAGTGCGCAGCCTGGCCCGGCGCAGCGCCGAAGCCGCCAAAGAAATCAAGGTTCTGATCAACGGCTCTGTCGAGAGCGTCGAGGCGGGCTCAGCGCTGGTCACACGCACCGGAGAGGCGATGCAAAACATCGTCCAGCAGGTGCGGCAGGTCTCCCACATGATGCAGGAAATCGCCACCGCCGCCGCCGAGCAGCGCACGGGTATTGCCCAGGTGGGCACAGCCGTCAGCAGCCTGGATCAGATGACGCAGCAGAACGCGGCCCTGGTTGAAGAAAGTGCAGCGGCGGCCAGCGGGCTCAAGGATCAGGCCGAGCGGCTCACCGCCACCGTGGGCCAGTTCCGCATCGACTGACGCCTGTCGTTTCACGGCGTCTCTATCGAAGGCGCTGCACGTCCTGTGGGGCGACCGGGCTGGCCTGGTTGCCCCAGGACTGGCGAATGAAGCTGGCGACGGCCGCGATCTCGTTGTCGGTCAGCAACGTGCGGAACGGGGGCATGCCGTAGGGCCGGGAGTTACCCGCCGTGGCCGGCGCGAAACCGCCCGCCAGAACCGCCTGCACCGCGTTGACAGGTGCATCCATCACCACGCTGCGGTTGCCTGCGAGGGACGGATACGCGCCAGCCGCACCTTGCCCCTGGTCACCATGGCAGGCAGCGCACTGTTGCTCGTACAGATGCGCGCCCAATGCCAGCTGCTCCGGCTCTGCCGCCTTCCATCGGGACAGTGGCTCCACATGGATTGGCACATCCTTCAGAAACACAGCCATGGCCTCCAGATCGGCCCGCTCCAGGTACTGCGTGCCATCGAACACCACCTCGGCCATCGGCCCCATGGCGGTGGACTGCGCGTTGACCCCGTGTTGCAGCAGGTCGGCAATATCAGCCACCGACCAGGCCCCCACGCCGGCCTGCGCGGGATCGCGCAACGACGGCGCCAGCCAATGGCGATCGGGCATCAGCCCTGCACGCCAGCGCTCGCCCGAAGCACTGCCACCCAACACATCCCGGGCGCTGTGGCACGCCGAACAATGGGCCAGCCCCCGTGACAGGTAAGCACCCCGGTTCCATTCAGCGGTCTGCCGGGTCTCGGGCTGAAACCGCCCCGACTCAAAGTACAGCAGGCGCCACACCGCCAGCGCCGCCTGGGTGTTCACCGGCCAGCGCAACACATGGTCAGGCGCGGGCTTCACCACGGGTGGCACCGTGCGCAAAAACGCGTACAACGCATCGCTGTCGTCGTCGCTCACCAGCGTGGTGTGCGTGTAAGGGAACACCGGGTACAACAAGCGCCCGTCCCGCGAGCGCCCTTCGTGCAGCGCGCGGCGAAAGGCCTCAGCGCTCCAGCGGCCCAGACCGGTGGCGGGCTCGGGTGTGAGATTGCCCGCGTACACCGTGCCAAACGGGGTTTCGATGGCGCGCCCACCCGCATACGCTTCACCGCCCCGCGCCGTGTGGCAAGCCATGCAGTTGCCAGCACGCGCCAGGTAGGCCCCACGCTCGACTGTCCCGGCACTCGGTGGGGCAGTTTCACCCACCTCCGGCAAAACCTCTGCCCGCATCTCCCAGCCCACCACGCCGGCGAGCACCACCGCAGACAGCACCGCAACCCCGAGGGCTGACCGCAACAACCACCGGCTCATCGTGCAGCCTCCGTCGCAACACCACAGCGCAGAGGCATGGGCTCGGCCCGGGTGGTGACCGGATGTGGATCCGCTGGCAGCGTCTGTGCAGCCAGCCAGGCCGACACCGCGGAAATGTCACTCGGCTCCAGCTGCTGGGCCACATGCGCCATGCAATCGGGCTCAAAGGCCTTGCGCAAGCCGGTTTGCCATCCGCCCAGCTGACCGATCAGGTAGTCGCGTGGCAGGCCGAGCAAGCCCGGCACATCAGGCGTGACGCCGGTGAGCGCTTCCCCATGGCAAGCGGTACAGGCGGGCAGCTTGCGCGCTGCATCACCTCGCCGCACCAGCCCCTCGCCCCGGGCCAGTTGTTCGGCGCTGACCGCGGTCAGCGCCGGCGGCGGATACGGCAGATCCAGCGCCGAAAAATGAGCCGCAATCTCACGCAGATAGCCGTCGCTGAGCTGATCCAGCAAGGCCGTCATGCCCGCGTTGTTGCGGCGGCCCTCCCGGAAATGCCGCAACTGGTGGTACAGATAACCTTCCGGCTTTCCCGCAATACGGGGGAAAAACCCGGTATTGGTTGCCCGCCCTTCTTTGCCGTGGCACAGGGTACAGGCCATGACCCGTTGCGCCATGGTGTCGGGCACGCTATGGGGAGCAGGGGCCACTTGCGCCTGCGCCAGGGCGCACAACCCTGCGGCACCCAGCAGCACCTGCGCAAGCCAACGAACACACCCGCACAGGATGTACCGAGAAAAAGGGGGAGTATTGAGCGCCATGACGCCACGGAAATTACCACACCACGCCCTGCACCGCCGGCCCGCAGTCGGTACACTGGACACCCTGTGCAACCTGATCCTCCCCGACCATGTCCGGTACACCCGATGCGATCGACGCCACACGCTGCCCGCTGTGCGGGCAAGACAACCGGTGTGCGATGGAACGCGAACGCGACACCGGCATGACGCAGGGGCCCTGCTGGTGTGTGACGGAGTCCTTTGACCCCGACTTGCTGGCCCGACTGCCCACGGCAACTAGAGGCAAAGCCTGCATTTGCAGCGCCTGCCTGCACAACTTCCGAGACGCAGCCGACCACCCGGTCGCAGGCTGACCGCGATGCGCTGGATAGACCGCATCCCCATGGGCTTGCTGATCGTGGTGGCCATGTGGCTGGCGGTCGCGCCCATCGTGCCGGAGCCCCACCTGATCGAGAAGCTTCGCTTGCTCAGCCAGGGAGCCCTGAGCGACCCGCTCGACATCTTTGATCTGCTGCTGCACAGCGTTCCACTGGTGCTGCTGGCCGTGCGCCTGTGGCGCAGAGCACGGATTCGCTGATTGCCCATGAATACCGCTGATGCAAGCTCCGCGTAGGGGTAATCGTGTAGGCGCAGCGGCTCTGTAGGCCTTTAGGATCACAAACGTCAAAGCCTTCGCTGCGACACCGCGCCGTTCGCCCCGCGCCAGTGCTCCGCATCTGGCCCGCGTCTTGCGTCGGAAAAAGAAGCTCTCGGTTTTCCATCGAGGCCTTGTCCATATTTAAAGGAGTTGCCAGTGAGCCCCTTTCGGCCCCCCCCCACCCGAACTCTTGCTGCGGCAATTGCCTGTGTCGCAACCACTTCGGCGTCCGCCGCTGGTTTTGACGCCGCCGTCGACAGCTTTTTCAACGACTACCTGGGCTGGTTCGCGGGACTGATCTTCACATCGGTTCCCATCGGAGACGCCAGCTTCCCATTGATCGCCGGATGGCTTTTGATCGCCGCCCTCGTGTTCACCCTTTACTTCGGATTCATCCAGCTTCGAGCATTCAAGCTGGCCACCGACCTGGTGCGAGGCCGCTACGACAACCCCAATGCCAACCACGACGGCGAAGTGTCACACTTTGCGGCATTGGCCACGGCGCTTTCAGGCACCGTGGGATTGGGCAACATTGCCGGTGTGGGCGCGGCGCTTGCCATTGGCGGGCCTGGTGCCACCTTCTGGATGATCATCGTCGGCCTGCTGGGCATGGCCTCCAAGTTCACCGAATGCACGCTGGGCGTCAAGTACCGCACCGTGCTGCCTTCGGGCGTGGTGTCGGGCGGCCCCATGTATTACCTCAGCCGAGGTTTGGCCGAACGTGGTCTGGGCGGTCTGGGCAAGTTTCTGGGCACGATGTTTGCCATCATGACCATATTGGGCGCCCTCGGCGGCGGCAACATGTTCCAGGGCAACCAGGCCAACGCCATGCTGGTGCAGACCTTTGGCCTGGCCGAGGGTTATGGCTGGGTCACCGGCATCGTGCTCGCCGGCTTTGTGTTCTCCGTGATCGTTGGCGGCATGCCCTCCATCTCCACCGTGACTTCCAAGCTGGTGCCTTTGATGGCTGTCCTCTATGTCGGCATGTCGATCACCGTGCTGGTGGTGGAGTCCCACCAGATCGGCCCAGCATTCGCAGCCATCTGGAACGGCGCGTTCAGCGCTGAAGGCGTTGCCGGCGGCTTCATTGGGGCCTTGATCCAGGGCCTGAAGCGGGCCACGTTCTCCAACGAAGCCGGTGTGGGTTCCGCCGCCATCGCCCACTCGGCGGTGAAAACCAGCGAGCCCGTGACCGAAGGCCTTGTCTCGCTGCTGGAACCGTTCATTGACACCGTGATCATCTGCACCATGACCGCCTTGGTCATCACCATTGCCGGCCTCAACGCAGGCCCATACCCCAACCCCGACGGCCTCACTGGCGTGCAGCTGACGGCGGCCTCCTTCCAGACCGCCTACGACTGGTTCCGTTATCCACTGGCCCTGGCCGTGCTCATGTTCGCCATCTCCACGATGATTTCGTGGTCCTATTACGGCCTCAAGGCCTGGACTTACCTGTTCGGCGAAGGCCACACCAACGAGTTGATCTACAAGCTCATGTTCTGCGTCTTCGTGGTGGTGGGCTGCTCGGTCGGCTTCAGCGCGGTGATCGACTTCTCTGATGCAGCCATCTTTGCCATGAGCATCTTCAACATCATCGGCCTGTACTTCCTCATGCCCGTGGTGAAAGCCGAGCTGCACAAGTTCATGGCCAAGGTCCGCAGCGGCGAGTACAAGCGCTACACCTGAAACCGCTGTCCTCCACCCTTCAAAAAATGGCCCTTCGGGGCCATTTTTTTGGCCCAACCAGCGGCGATCGCGCTTCCTCCCTATGATGGGGCGGCCCATTCCCGACACCATGCCAACCACACCCACCACCCCCGACCACTCCATCGCGGCCCTGCGCGAGCGCCATGGCCCTCGGTACCGCTGGCTGCTGCTGTTGTCGGTCATGGTGGGGACCATGGCCTCCATCATGTCGTCCACCATCATCAACGTGGCGATTCCGGACATGAGCCGCTACTTCGTGCTGGGGCAGGAGCGGGCACAGTGGGTCACATCCGGCTTCATGGCCGCCATGACCGTGTCCATGTTGACCACCCCCTGGCTGCTGTCGCGTTATGGCTACCGCCGCACCTACTCGGGTTGCATGTGGTTGCTGCTGGTCGGTGGCGTTGCCGGTGGCCTGGCGCAGCACTTCCCCCTCGTCCTGGCGGCCCGCGTGGCCGAAGGGCTGGCCGCCGGTGTGGTGCAGCCCATTCCGGCCATCATCATCCTGCGCGCGTTCGAACCCCACGAACAGGGCCGTGCCAGTGGCATCTTCGGCATGGGGGTGGTGCTGGCACCGGCCATCGGCCCCAGCATCGGCGGCGTGCTGGTCGACGGCCTGGGCTGGCGCTCCATCTTCTACATGGTGGTGCCGTTCTGCCTGGCTTCGCTGTGGCTGGCGCGGCGCTATGTGCCCACCAATGCGCCCGGCGGCGCGGCGGCCAATCCACAAGGTGCCGGACTGGACTGGCCCGGTCTGCTGCTGGCCACCGTGGGCACGCTCTGCCTGCTCAACGGCCTGGTGGAGTTGCACAGCAACCCGGCCGGCACCGCCAGCGTGCTGCTGCTCAGCGCAGCCCTGGCCCTGGGGGCCTTTGTGCTGTTGCAGCGGCGCATGCTGAAGTCCCACAACCGCCAGCCGACCCTGAACGTCGCGCCGCTGATGAACCTGTCCCTGTTTGCCAACCGGCGATTCGCCATGGGCAGCATCGTGGCCTTCATCTATGGCATTGCGCTGTTTGGCTCCACTTACCTGCTGCCGGTCTACATGCAGATGGGGCTGGGGCTGTCAGCGTCCTACGTGGGCAGCATCCTGCTGCCGGCCGGGCTGGTGCTGGCCATCACCATCGCCCTCGTGGGCCGCATGGCCGACCGCCAGCCCACGCACCGACTGGTGAGCATCGGCCTTGTTCTGCTGACCGCCTCGTTTGCGCTCATGGTCACCATCGACCTCAGCCGCCCTGAAGCCATCATCCCGCTGCTGGTGAGCTGGGCGATCCTGGGGCGCATCGGCCTGGGTTTCATACTGCCATCGCTGAACATCGGCGCCATGCGCGGGCTCGGCCACACCCACATCCCCCAGGGCTCCAGCGTCATCAATTTCCTGCGCATGCTGGGTGGCGCTGCCGGCGTGAGCCTGTGCGGCATCGTGCTGGAGTGGCGCATGACCGCCCACGGTTTTCGCCTGGACACCGCCAGCGACAATCCGGCCCGATTGGCCGCATTCAACGAAACTTTTCTGATGCTGGCTGCTGTTTGTTTGGTGGCACTGCTGGCTGCGCTGCAACTGCGCGAAGCCAGGGCGGCCTCCCGCCCTTGAACCCGGTCCTGACAACCCACTTGAAGAGTCCGGGCTCTTGCTGAGGATTTGCACTCAGACAACGATCAAATCGGGATGGAGAGCGAACGCGCGGTTCAGCCGCCGATGCGGTCCAATGCCTGCCTCAGGTCTGCGATCAGGTCATCCGGATGTTCGATGCCCACGCTCAACCGAATCATGCCCTCGCCCACCCCGGCCAGCGCACGCGCCTCGGGCGTCACACCGCTGTGCGTGGTGCTCGCCGGGTGGCAGGCCAGGCTGTCCACGTCGCCCAGCGACACCGCCTGGGCGAAGAGTGACAACGCATCGAGCACCGCTGCAGCCGCGGCGCGCTCGGCCCGGACCAGCTCAAAAGTGACCATCCCGCCGAAGCCCCCCGGCATCTGGCGCAGCGCCAGGCCGTGCTGAGGATGCGAAGCCAGGCCGGGGTAGTACACCGCTCGCACACCTGGCTGCCGCGCCAGGAACTGCGCCACCGCCAGCGCACCCTCGCAGTGGGCAGCCATGCGCAGCGGCAAGGTCTTGATGCCGCGCAGGAACAGGAAGGCTTCCTGTGCCGCCAGACTGGCGCCGATATGACCCAGCCCGGTCTTGCGCACCTGCGATATGCGCGCTGTGCGGCCCGCCACCAGCCCGCCGGTGGCATCACCGTGCCCGCCCAGGTATTTGGTCATCGAGTGCACCACCAGATCGATGCCGTGTTCGAGCGGACGCACCAGGCACGGCGTGCAAAACGTGTTGTCGGCCACGGTGATCGCACCGCGTGAGGATGCGATATGGGCCACCGCATCCAGGTCGTGCAGGCGCAGAATGGGGTTGGTCAGTGACTCCACCCAGACCATGCGCGTGGCAGAGCTCCAGGCCGCCTCCAGTCCAATCGTGGTGGCGTCTGTCACGCGCAAGCCCCAGCGTTCACCCATGGCGCGCAACAGCCCCTCGGTGCCGCCATAGAGCGGGCCCAGAAACACCAGCTCTTCGCCCGGCGCCAACAGGCTGAGCACCACGGCCGCCGTCGCCGCTGTGCCGCTGGCAAACGCCACCGCAGCCTCGGCACCTTCCAGGTTGGCCAGCTTGGCTTCCAGCGCCGCCACCGTGGGGTTGCCATAGCGCCCGTAGCGGTAACCCTCCGCTTCCCCCGCAAAGATGGCGGCACCCCGCTCCAGGCTGCCGTAGGCAAATGCGGTGCTTTGGGTGATGGGTGTGGCGATGGCGCCGCTCGCCACGTCAGGTTGCTGGCCGGCGTGCACGGCGCGGGTTCGAAAGTGGGTCATGGTGGCTGAATTTTTGATGAAACGGGCGTCCGGTCCGCCTGGCGTCCGGGCGCCTGCGGCGTGTCGCTGGGGGCGACGGAGAGATGAGGGATTGAGCCAGCTTCCAGCTCATCTGCCGGGTGTGTTCTCGCTGGAACGGGACGACCCTGACCCGGCCACCCACAGCAATTCGCCCAAGTTGAACCAAGCTGTCAAAACACCTCCATTGTCCACACGAATCCCTGTCCGGACACGACTTTCCCACTGGCACGCCTTTGAAGAAAACCTTTTGAACAAATGGAACACTCGGTACAGCGTCATGTTGCTCCACAACCGAAACCAGCGGACCCAGTGAAACAAACGGGCACAGGCAAAAAGGCCCCTGCCAGCAGCAATGCGGCCCGCCAGATCTTGACAACATTCAGCCTTGAATTCGCCACAAGCCTCTCAGGAGCCGCACCAGCCTGCGAGACAGACAGGGCCACTGCGTTCGGCCGCCTGCGTTGGCCACAGTGAACGCTCAGCCGTGGAAACCATCACATTCAGCGCAGGCCATCGCATCAAGCCGGCCCACGCAGGCGCACAATACATCCCCATCATGTGCCAACTCCTCGGTCTCAACTG
>JBFHEQ010000017.1:0-16352 GCA_041584075.1 Hydrogenophaga sp. | reverse complement strand
GACCCTGGCCGAAGCCAGCGACTGCAGGCGGGTTCGGCTGCTGTCTTACTTTGGTGAAAACTACCAGGGCCCCGAAGCGAACACCGACGGCCGCCGCGCCGGGCAGCCCCAAGCAAGGCCAGCCCCCCTGGGAGGCAGCGACGGACACGAAGTGCCGAGCGTGGGGGTCCAAAGCGACAGCGGCCGCCGCGCCGGGCAGCCCCAAGCAAGGCCAGCCCCCGCGGGGGGCAGCGACGGACACGAAGTGCCGAGCGTGGGGGTCCGGTGCATGAATTGCGACAACTGCATCAAGCCGCCCGAACTGCACGACGCCACCGAAGCCGCCCGCAAGATCCTTTCCTGCATTTACCGCGTGCAGCAAGCCAGCGGCACCGCCTTCGGCGCAGGCCACATCATGGACATCTTGCGTGGCAAGCAGACCGAGAAGATGGCGCAATACAGCCACGACAAGCTGTCCACCTTCGGCATCGGCGCCGACCTCTCGGAAACCCAGTGGCGGGCCCTGCTGCGCCAGCTGATCGCGCGCGAAGCGGTGCACGTGGATGCGGAACACTACAACACCCTGCACCTCGCCGAGGGTGCGCGCGACATCCTCAAGGGCGGCGCCCAGGTGTGGATGAAGCAGGCCAGCGAAAAGCCGGCCCGCTCGCGCAGCAAAAGCAGCGGCCGCGGCAGTGCGGCCAGAGACGTGGCGCCCGATGGTCAGCCCCTCAGCCTGGCGCAGCGCGAGTGCCTGGACGCACTCAAAGCCTGGCGGGCCGAAGTGGCTCGCGAACACAATCTGCCGGCTTTCGTCATCTTCCACGACGCCACCTTGCGCGCCCTGGCCGCTCAACTTCCGCAAACTTTGGCCGATCTGGATGGCATTGCAGGCATCGGACAGAAAAAGCGGGAAGCGTACGGGCAGGAAGTGTTGCGGGTCGTGAGTGCTTTTGGGTGAGCCTGAAACCGCATCCGGGCACAGGCTGATTACCATCGTTTGACGCGGTGCAACAAAGTCAACCGCCCGTCGGTCGCACACCGTTTTTCGTGCCGCCAAACCTCAAGAACTGCGCGCAACCGTCGATGCAACAGGTGAGCCGGGAACGTTCCCGCCCCCTGCACACACTCCGACGGAGCCCGCCATGTTCTTCAAGCTGCCCTGGTTATTCAAGTCCAAAAAGGACACCTACCACGACACCCAGGTGCTGGAACTCGACTTTCTGGTGGATGAGTTCCACGATGCCATGGACGACATCGAAGACCCGGTGCGCACCCGTCTGCATGCCGCCCTCATTTCCTGCCAGAGCCCCAAGGATCTGTGGTTTCTGCGCGGCAAGCTGTTCAACCTGATTTCCCGCCACCACTGCGAATACGTGGCCCACGAGCGCGTCGCGCGTCTGGACCAGAAGCTGCAGTTCTTCGTGTCCCATCACCCCGACCACGCGCCAGAAGAACTGCCTTCCGGCCCCATGGCATTGCTGCACTGAAGCCGCCCCCTGTGTCTCCTTCCCAGCAACCCTGCTGGATCACAAGCCCGTCCCAGCGACGGGCTTTTTTTCGCATGCGCTTCAGCGCCTGACCAGACCGTAGAATCCGCCGCATGTCCACACCAACGTCTTGCGGCCCAACCGCCGCCCGCCCCCTGCTCATCGTCAAGCTCGGCGAAGCCCACGCACACATCCGTGAGCGCCTGGGCGATTTCGACGAGTGGATAGCGGCCGGCCTGCACAGCGCCGCAGCCACCACCATCACCGTCGACCCCAGAGCCGGTGAAGTCCTGCCCGATCCCCGGGAAGTGGCGGGCATTGTGATCACCGGCTCCCACGCCATGGTGACCGACCGCGACGACTGGAGCGTGGCCCTGATGCCCTGGCTGGTGGACGCTGTGGCTGCGGAGACCCCCTTGCTGGGCATCTGTTTTGGCCACCAGATCCTGGCCCAGGCCATGGGGGGAACGGTGGACAAACATCCCGGTGGCGTGGAAATCGGCACCCTCACCATCCAGCGCAACGCCAACAGCCAGGGCGATGCTTTGCTCGGCGGCCTGCCCGAATGCTTCGATGCCCAGTCGGTGCACTGGCAATCGGTGCGCACCCTCCCGCCCGGCGCGGTGCTGTTGGCCGGCACCGCCTTCGAGCCTCACCACGCCTACCGCATCGGTCCCTGCGCCTGGGGCGTGCAGTTCCACCCCGAGTTTTCGGACGAGGTGCTGCGCGCCTACCTTGAGCGGCTCGGCCCCGAGCTGGCCAAAGAGAACAAAGACGCTGCGGCCATCACGGCGGGCCTGCATCCTTCACCGCTGGCGGCTTCGCTGCTGCCCACTTTCGCACGGCTGGCGCTCACCTACCAGCGGTCGTCCGTTGCCGCCGGCACCGAACCGGCGCTGGTCGCGGCCTGAGCTCGCGCCGGGGCGGAAATAGATCACGCTGTCGTTCCCCCTCCACAACAGCCGAGCCCAGGAAACACGGTATCGCGCGCCAGCAACAGAGGCACAAGGGGTAACCCGGTTGAGGCGATTTCGCAGGCAGCCCACCATGGCAGCCTGTTCCGTTACCCGAAGTCCCTGCATGCTCAAGAAACTGTTCTCGCCCGTCGCGTCACTCGCCTTCTGCATCGCGCTGCTCTCCAGCGCGAGCACCCAAGCACTGGCCGACGCCCCATTTGAAAAGCACAACACCGTCGCCGGCGTGCCGCTGGTGCTCAACGGAGCCGGTACACGCTACAAGGTGGTGTTCAAAGTCTATGACATGGGGCTGTACCTGCGCTCGCCGGTGAAAACGGCCGACGCAGCGGTCGCTCTGGACGGGCCGAAGAAACTGTCTTTCGTGGCGCTGCGCAAGGTGTCTGGCACCGACCTCGGCCTGGCGTTCATGTCGGGGCTGGACGACAACACACCCCGCGAAATCAGCCGAAAACACCTGGCCGAAACCACGCAGTTGATCGCCATTTTTTCCGGCAAGGCCCACATGCTGCCGGGCGAAACTTTTGCCATGGAGTACGTGCCCGACAAAGGCACTACCTTCTTCATCCAAGGCAAGCCTCAGGGTCAACCCATTGGAGACGCCGAATTTTTCCAGATGGTGCTTCGCATCTGGCTGGGGCCCTCGCCAGCCGACTGGCGCCTGAAAGACGCCCTGCTCTCGGCCTCCTGACCCCCTCGGGCACGCCGCCAGAGGGTTGGCGCTCGTTGGATCCTAAAAGCCGATGCTTCGCGCTTCCCGCACCTCGGGCTTGATCCGGTGCTCGGACTCCAGCTGGGCCAGAAACTCACCCGGTTCCAGCGTTTCCGCCAGGATCTCGATCTGGCGCTTCACCGCCGCGTAGTCGCCCGGACACAGCTGCGTCAGCTTGGCCAGCCGCGCCTTGAGGCCATCGTCCAGCCGCGACACATCCCCGTCCAGCGCTTCCACCACAAACATGGTTTCGCGCTGGTC
Organism: Hydrogenophaga sp.; assembly: GCA_041584075.1. Taxonomy (GTDB): domain Bacteria; phylum Pseudomonadota; class Gammaproteobacteria; order Burkholderiales; family Burkholderiaceae_C; genus Hydrogenophaga. The sequence goes on along the minus strand of JBFHEQ010000017.1, from coordinate 12,936 downwards.
GGCGGTGAGCGGCTTGAAGCGGATCTTGAATGTGAACCGGCGCAGCGCCGCCTGGTCGATGCTGTCCATCAGGTTGGTGGTGCACACAAACACGCCGTTGTAACGCTCCATGCCCTGCAGCATCTCGTTGACTTCCGTGACCTCGTAAGTGCGCTGTGCGCCACGCCGGTCTTGCAGGAAGCTGTCGGCTTCGTCCAGCAGCAACACCGCTTTCTCGGCCTCGGCCTCCTTGAACATCGCCGCCATCTGCTGCTCGGTTTCACCCACAAACTTGCTCATCAGATCGCTGGCACGGCGGATCATCAACGGGCGCTCCAGCGCGAGCGCGATGTGCTCGGCCAGTGCGGTCTTGCCGGTGCCGGGTGCCCCGTGGAAACACAGGGCGCCATGACCCCGCGCCTTGAGCGCCGCCACGATGCGTGGCACGTCGTAACGGCTTTCGACGTTGAGCATGTCCAGGCTGTATTGCGTGACGCTGGGGCGTTTGACCGCATCGGGCTGACGCCCCAGGGCCTGGTCGGCGTTCTTCAGCTGGCGCTCGATCAGGGCATCAATGTCCAGCGAGGTCGCCACGGCTGTCTTCCGGCTACCCCGCCGACCCGCGATTTTGATCGGTGTGGCGGCCAGCTGCGCAAAGCGCAGAGCGGTGCGGATCTGGGCCGGGGTGAGGCCTTTGCGCTCGGTCAGGCGCGCCACCAGCGCATCGCTCACCGGCGCGCCCTCCAGGGTCTTGCGGATGAGTTGCTCACGCGCGCCCGGCGGCGGGCTCTTGAGCTCGAGATGGTAGGCAAAGCGGCGGCGAAAGGCCGGGTCGATTTGTTCGATGCGGTTGGTCACCCACACCGTGGGCACGGCGTTGGACTCCAGAATCTGGTTCACCCAGGCTTTGCCACTCACGCTCGCGCTGTGCGACGGCGCGCTGACCTGCTCGGCACGGGCCATGTACTGCGCGGCCTCGCTGGAAATCGGCGGAAACACGTCCTCCACTTCGTCAAACAACAGGGCCGACTGCGCAGTGCCCTTGAGGAATACCTGAGCAATCTGCAGGGAACGGTAACGGTCGCGCCCGCTCAGCGCGTTGCCGTCGCGGTCGGCGTACTCCACCTCGAACAGCTCCAGACCGGCGGCCTTGGCCACCACCCGCGCCAGCTCGGTCTTGCCGGTGCCGGGTGGCCCGTAAAGCAGGATGTTCACCCCCGGCTCCTTGCGCGCCACGGCTTCGCGCAGCATCGCACACAACAGCTGCACATCGTCGGCCACATAGCCAAAGTCTTTGGGCGTCAATGCCGAGAGCGCGGCGGGGCGTGTGAACACGGCCATCAACTCGGTCTGGCTGCTGTATTCGCGCATCAGCACCGGCGGCAGCTTTTCACTCACCTTCATGAGATCGGCCAGATCGGTGATGTTGTGCTCGGAGATCAGGTTTTCCACCATGCCGATGTGCTCCAGCCGGGATCCCGCGCGCAGGGCCTCGCCCACCTCGCTGGCTTTCACACCCGCGACCTCGGCGATGGCCGCGTAGGCTTCGGGTGCATTGTTGACCTTGAACTCCACCAGAATGGAGCGCAGGTCACGCTGGTAACGCGCCAGCGTGCCGTACAGCAGGAGCGCACGCTCGGCGCGGTTGAGCTGCAGCAGGCCCACCAGGGCATCGATATTTTTCTCCACCAGGGTGGAGTGCTTCTTGAGCGACTGGCTCAGCCAGTCGCCCGTGACCGACAACACCGCCAGCAAGTCCTTGGGCGACTCCTTGGCGTATTCATCGAGGTAGAAGAAGAGCGTGCCCTCCTCGTACGGCCCGCGCCACACACCGTAGCGCTCCATGAATCCCGCGGTGGACAGGGTTTCGCAGCCGGTCCAGAGTTCGTTGTCCTTGCAGCGGCGGCCCAGAAACTCCCGCACGCGGTTGAGCACCGTGAGCGGCCACACCAGATGCCGGCCAGCCAGCGAGAGCAAGGTGTTGAGATCACGCCGCACGTTGAAACGGGGCCCCTGCCGGGCGGCCAGACTCAAGACAAAGTGCGAACACATCAGGTCCAGCACCGGCGCCTGGCGCAGGCCCGGTGGAACGAACACACGCGCATCCAGCACCGGCACAGGCCGGGGCTCATGGCCCGCGCGCGTTTCCGGCGCTGGGCGCGTCACAGCCCTGGCGGGCTGCAACAGGCGTTTGATCATTCGGGCACCTCCGTGGTTGACAAACAGCGAAAATTGCTCTTGGGTCGACTTTCAGGCGGACCATAACCCAGCTTGCACAATCATGGAAGGGAGAAAAGCCCGGCACACCGTCCCCATGTGCAGCTTTTCCCACATTGCTCACACAAGTCTCCATTCACAATAGCGCCATGCTGCAACTCTCCGACATCGAATCTGCCGCCCGTCGGCTCACCGGGCAAGTCCTGGACACGCCCTGCGTGGAGTCCCGAACCCTGTCCCAACTGGTGGGTTGCCAGGTGTTCCTCAAATTTGAGAACCTGCAATACACCGCTTCATTCAAGGAGCGCGGCGCCTGCAACAAGCTGGTGCAGCTCACCCCCGAGGAACGGGCGCGCGGTGTGGTCGCCATGAGCGCCGGCAACCACGCCCAGGGTGTGGCCTACCACGCCCAGCGCCTGGGCGTGCGCGCGGTCATCGTCATGCCCCGTTTCACGCCCGGGGTGAAAGTGGAACGCACACGCGGCTTTGGTGCGGAGGTCGTGCTGCACGGTGACTCCCTGGAAACCGCCCGCGCCCACGCCTATGAGCTGGCCGAGCGTGAAGGCCTGGTGTTTGTGCACCCCTACGACGACGAAGCCATCGTGGCCGGGCAAGGCACCATCGCGCTGGAGATGCTGCGTGAGCAACCCGACATCGACACCCTGGTGGTCGCCATCGGCGGCGGCGGGCTCATCGGCGGCATGTCCACGGCCGCCAAAGCCATCAAGCCGGGCATCCGGGTGGTCGGCGTGCAGACCGAACGTTTTCCCGCCATGTACAACGCCATCAAGGGCACGCACCTGCCTCAGGGCACCAGCACCATCGCCGAGGGTATTGCCGTGGGCACGCCGGGTCAGATTCCCCAGGCCATCATCCGGGAGCGGGTGGACGACCTGCTGCTGGTCGACGAAGGCGACATCGAACAAGCCATCGTGATGCTGCTGGAGATCGAAAAAACCCTGGTGGAGGGCGCGGGCGCTGCCGGCCTGGCGGCGCTCATCAAACACCCGGAGCAGTTCAAAGGACAACGCGTGGGCCTGGTGCTCTGCGGCGGCAACATCGATCCGCTGTTGCTGGCGTCCATCATCGAGCGCGGCATGGTCCGCGCCGGCCGCCTCGCCCGCATCCAGGTCAACGCCCGCGACGTGCCCGGCATCCTGGCGCGCATCGCCACCATCGTGGCCGATGCGGGCGCCAATGTGGACGAAGTCCACCACCAGCGGGCCTTCACGCTGCTGGCCGCCCAGAACGTGGCCATCGAACTGGTGCTGCAGACCCGGGGTCGGGAACACCTGGCCGAGGTGATCCAGCGTTTGCAGGCCGAGGGCTTCGAAGCCGCGCTGGTTTGAGGAGCGGATCAGGCCCGTTGGTGCTATCGGACAGGCCAGATGGGCCGCGCGGCAGGGCAAGTTCACCCTCCCTGCATGACCATCGCTGGTGATGTTGGCGCCGGGCTTTCACGCCTTCGCCCACGGGATTTTGTCGGCCGCTTGCGCCACAGATGACCACCCCACACAGACTGGATTGAACAGACCCAGCAGCCCCAAGACCCCGGTTTCAAGAAGAGCCGAGGCCTTGCACCGCCTCGTTGGCAGAACGCATGCAAGGGCCCAGTGCGCCATCCGATTGCTGTGCGGAAGACGCCGGTTCGCGAGGCTGTTCCACCATGCCCCGGGTGAACGGCGAGGGGCGAACAGAGGCCCTGCGAGACGAGGGCCGGATCAAGGTGTCAGGGGCAGGGCCATGGCGCCCGGACCATCCCCATCAACCACCACCTGCTCGCCCCGATAAGGCACGATCACTTCAAACCAGCGGGTCCGGCCCGCTGCGGTGCGGGCCTGCGCCGGCAGCAGCGTCGGGCACTCTTCGTTCACCCGGCAACTGCGCAGGCTCACGATCATCACCTTGCCGTCGCTCTGGTGGTTGGCCCCCGGGTATTGCCGTTGCCCGGACGGCGGTGGCGTGTAAACGATGCGCACGTGACCGGCGTCGTGGCGGGTCATCGTCGGTTGCCAGGTGTCCACCGATGTCAGGGGCTCGCCGGCGACGTCAGGTTCGACACCCGCACACCCGGTCGCCACGGCCGCGGCGAGCAGCCAGGCGCTCAGTCTGAAGGCGGCGGGACCGCGAGGGTTACCCGCGCAGCGGGCTGTCACAACCCCTGCATCCGGGTGTGATGTCATGGCGGCAGCGGGCGGGGGATGAACAGAGCGAAGCGGTGAGTGCATGGGGACGTCGACGTGAATCGGCAGGGGTTTCGGAAGGGCCGACATGATGACATGGGCGGTGCGATGTCGCCGGGTGTCGTCCACAGGGCGGACAGAGGGGGCTTTAAACGGCTTTGACCGGCTTTGAGGGCCCGCCCCGGTGCGCATCATGCAGCCCACAGGGGCTTTTAGACCTCCGCACGTTGCAGATCTGCCGACATCTCACACCATCTCCGTGCGATTCGCTCGCATCCGCCGGCATTATTCGTGCAAATTGAGACAAATGGTTGACCCCGTGGTTGTCGACTTGCATGATGAGAAAGTCTTTGGCCGTTGAATGGAGAAACATCATGAATACCAACGCTTTGTGGGATTCCCTGCAAAACAACCTGGGGAATCACATCCCCCAGCTGCTGGGCGCACTCGCGATCTTTGTCGCCGGCTGGTTTGTGGCCGTGCTGATCCGCGCGGCTGTGCGCAAGAGCCTCGGCTTTGCGGGCGTGAATCAGCGTTTTGGCAAACTCACGGGCAATGGTGTGGACATCGAAGGCGCTGTTGGGCTCGGCGCCTTCTGGACCGTGATCCTGCTGACGCTGGTGGCCGTGTTCAACTCGCTGGACCTGACCATGGTGTCCGGCCCGTTCAGCGCGCTGATCACCCAGATCTTTGAATACGCGCCCCGCCTGCTCGGTGGCCTGATCCTCGCGCTGGTGGCCTGGCTGGTGGCCATCGTGGTGCGCGCGGTGGCCCAGAAGCTGCTGGACAAGACCTCGCTGGACGAGAAGCTGTCTGAGCATGCCGGCATGGCCCCCATGGGCCAGACGCTGGCCGGCGCCCTGTTCTGGCTGGTGATCCTGCTGTTCGTGCCCGCCATCCTGGGCGCACTGGAGATGGACGGCATGCTGGACCCCCTGCGCAGCATGGTGGCCAAGTCGCTGGACATGCTGCCCAACGTGGCCGCAGCCCTGATCATCGGCGGCATCGGCTGGATCATCGCCACGGTGCTGCGCAACCTCACCACCAGCCTGAGCCACACGGCGGGCGTGGACAACATCGGCAACAAGGCCGGCTTGAGCGACACGGTGAAGATCTCCAGCGTGCTGGGCTTGCTGGTGTTCGTGGCCGTGTTCCTGCCCTCCATGATCGCCGCGCTGGATGCGCTCAAGATCGAGGCGATTTCCCGCCCCGCCACCGACATGCTGGCCATGATCCTGGAGGGCGTGCCCCACGTGATCGCGGCTGCGCTGATCCTCGTGATCACCTGGCTGGTGGCCTCGTTTGCCTCCAAACTGCTGGCCAGCCTGCTGGCCGCCATCGGCTTTGACACCCTGCCCGAGCGCATCGGCATGGCCCATGCATTTGAAAAAACCAGTGCCTCGACCTTTGTCGGCCATGTGGCGATGTTCTTTGCCATGCTGTTCGCCAGCGTGGAAGCGGCCTCACAGCTGGGCTTCTCGCAGGTGAGCGATGTGGTCACGCAGTTCATCACCTTCGGTGGTGACGTGTTGCTGGGCGGTGCCATCCTGGTGATCGGTTTCTGGCTCGCCAACGTGGCCTACACGGCCATCGACCGCGCCAGCGGCGCCAACACCCAGGGCCTGGCCAAGATCGCCCGCTTCGCCATCCTCGCCCTGGTGCTGGCCATGGGCCTGCGGGCCATGGGCATCGCCGACGACATCGTCAACCTCGCCTTCGGCCTGACGCTGGGTGCCGTCGCTGTCGCTGTCGCACTGTCGTTCGGTCTGGGAGGCCGCGAAGCCGCCGGCAAACTGATGGACCACTGGCTCGCCAAGTTCCGCAAGGAAGACTGAGCCCCAACGGCCCGCATCCCCATGAGTGAAGCCACACCCGCGGTCACCACAGACACCCTGGAGCGCGCGCTGCGCGAATGGTTTGCACCCTGGGTGCAGGCCCTGGGGCTGCGGGTGGAAGGGTTCGAGGATGGCGCAGTGACCCTGCGCCTGCCCTTCAACCCCGATCTCAGCCGCATCGGTGGCATGGTGTGTGGCCAGGCCTTGATGGCGGCGGCCGACACCGCCATGGTGCTGGCCATCGTGACGCGTCTGGGCAACCAGCGGCCCATGACCACGGTGCAGCTCAACACCAGCTTCCTCAAGCCCCTGGCGAATCAGGATGCCCTGGTCAAAGCGCAGGTGATCCGGGCGGGCAAGAACCTGGTGTTTGGCGAGATCGACATCGTGGCCGACACCGAGGGCAAGAGCGTCTGCCGGGCGAGCACCACCTATGCGCTGCTCTGAGTCCCAGGGCCGTGGCTGTACGGCGATGGCTCTCAGGCTTTAGAATCGGCGTTGATTATTGTCAATTCATACCGGAGTGAACATGTCCAACGCCCATCACGACAGCCACAGCGACCAGCCTCAGGACGTGGTGGAGTCCATTGTTCCCATGATGCCCATCGTGCTGCCTTTGGCCGGCGCCGTGCTCATCTTCCTGCTGGCCTTCATCGCCGTGTTCATGGCCTGAAACCCAGCAGCTCCCCAAAGCCGGATCCGTGAGGTATCCGGCTTTTTTTCGCCTGAAATCGGTATCACACACCCCTGCGGCATTAGGTTATGCAAGTTTTGCATGTAACTTGCCGGTAACTGACCGGGTGCTTTCTTAAAATTGGGGCATAGGCCGACACACCAGCTCCGATGTGGTCCACCGACCCCGTGGCTTGGTCACCCCGATGGCTGCCCCCGCCACCCGCTGAGGCAGCCCGAGCGCCGACCGCCCTTTCGCGCGAGGGACCTCTGACAGCCGCCCGCCACACTGCCGTGGCCCGCGGCTGTTGCCGTCTCTTGGGCCAGCCGCTTTACAAACTTCAGGAGCCTTTTCCATGAACTCTCCCGTGATGCAGGGCCTTGCGCTCAACACCCCGGCTTACGTCAAACACGCCCGCCTGATTGCCTGGGTGGCCGACATGGTGGCGCTGTGCAAGCCCGCCGATGTGGTCTGGTGCGATGGCAGCGATGCCGAATACCAGCGCCTGTGCCAGCAACTCGTTGATGCAGGCACCTTCAAGAAGCTCAACCCCGCCAAGCGGCCCGGCAGTTTCCTGGCCTGCTCCGACCCCTCGGACGTGGCGCGTGTGGAAGACCGCACCTACATCTGCTCCGAGAAGAAAGAAGATGCCGGTCCCACCAACAACTGGATGGCACCCGCCGAGATGCGCCGGACCTTGCAGCCCCTGTTTGACGGCTGCATGGCCGGTCGCACCATGTACGTGGTGCCCTTCAGCATGGGCCCGCTGGGTTCGCACATCGCCCACATCGGCGTGGAACTGACCGACAGCGCTTACGTGGCCGTCAACCAGAAACTGATGACCCGCATGGGCAAGGCCGTGTTCGACGTACTCGGCACCGAAGGCGAGTTTGTGCCCTGCATGCACACCGTGGGCGCTCCTTTGGCCGAAGGCGAGAAGGACACCACCAGCTGGCCTTGCAACCCCAAGGTCAAGTACATCGTGCATTACCCCGAAACCCGCGAGATCTGGAGCTATGGCTCGGGCTACGGCGGCAATGCCCTGCTGGGCAAGAAGTGCCTGGCGCTGCGCATCGCCTCCAGCATGGGCCGCGACCAGGGCTGGCTGGCCGAACACATGCTCATCCTCGGCGTGACCAATCCCGAAGGCAAGAAATACCACGTGGCAGCGGCTTTCCCCAGCGCCTGTGGCAAAACCAACTTCTCCATGCTGGTGCCGCCCGAGGCGGGTTTTGCCGGCTGGAAAGTCACCACCATCGGCGACGACATCGCGTGGATCAAACCTCACGCCGACGGCAAGCTCTACGCCATCAACCCGGAAGCGGGTTACTTTGGCGTGGCGCCGGGCACCAACATGCACACCAACCCCAACTGCATGCTGTCGCTCAACAAGGACGTGATCTTCACCAACGTGGCCCTGACCGACGACGGCGACGTGTGGTGGGAAGGCATGGAAAAGGACACCGGTACCGTGCCCGAGCACCTGATCGACTGGCAGGGCAAGGACTGGACCCCGCAGATCGCCAAGGAAACCGGCGCCAAGGCGGCCCACCCCAACTCCCGCTTCACCGTGGCGGCACAGAACAACCCCGCCCTCGACCCCCAATGGGACGATGCCAATGGCGTGGCCATCGATGCCTTCATGTTCGGTGGCCGCCGCTCGACGACCGTACCGCTGGTGACCGAGGCGCGCACCTGGACCGAAGGCGTGTACATGGCCGCCACCATGGGCTCGGAGACGACCGCCGCCGCTTTTGGCGCGCAAGGTGTGGTGCGCCGCGATCCCTTCGCCATGTTGCCGTTCTGCGGCTACAACATGAGCGACTACTTCCAGCACTGGCTGAACATGGAACAGACCATCACCAAAACCGGTGCCACCCTGCCCAAGATGTTCTGCGTCAACTGGTTCCGCAAGGACGAAGCGGGCAAGTTTGTCTGGCCCGGCTACGGCGACAACATGCGCGTCTTGAAGTGGATGATCGACCGCATCGAAGGCAAAGCCCAGGGCGAGGCCACCCTGTTCGGCACGGCGCCGGCCTACGCTGAAATCAACTGGACTGGCCTGGACTTCAATGCCGAACAGTTCAAGACCGTGACCAGCATCGACAAGGCGGCCTGGCAGGCGGAATTCAAGCTGCACGACGCCCACTTCGAGCAACTGGCCTACCACCTGCCCCAGGCGCTGGTGGACACCAAGGCAGCGCTGGAACAGCGTCTGGCCGAGGCCTGATACCGCCAGAGAAGGGGAACGGGGCCTGCCTGAGCCCTTTTCCTCTTTCTCAGCCCCACAAAAAAAGCCCGGTGCAGTTCGCTGCACCGGGCTTTTTTTTGTGGTCACGAAGCCTGCACCACCAGGCTCCGTCGACCGGGCATCAGCTCATCAACACATCAGATGTAGTACAGGTGCACGCTGCGCGCACGGTCGCTGGCTGCTGCGCGTTCGAAAAACCGGATCCAGCCCGACTCTTCGGTATGTGCCTGCGCGGTGGGCTCTGCCACCAGACCCATGGGGGCGAGTGCATCGTCAAAGCCCGCGTCGGCGGCGCTCTCCTGGCGGGTGCGGGCCTGGGTCAGCTCGGCCATGATGCGCGGGTCGGTGCGGGCAATTTCCCACATGCGGATTTCAGCCCGCGTTTGGGCCCGGGCATGGGACCAGCCGTCGAGCACGCGCATGGCGCGGGCTGCAAGACGGCGGGCTGTGCCAGCGAACAGGGCCATGCCGGCGAACACCACCACCCACATCAGCACCCAGCCCGCGAACAGGTCGCCATCGGTCAACGCGTGGCGATATTGGTCGGCCAACAACACCAGGGTCGAGACCGCAGCGGCCAGCAACATCACCGACAGGCCGCGCACGCCCACGCCCGAAGGGGTGGCGGCTGGCTGGCTGGACGTGGCCTTTGCCGTGGCAGCACGGCGGCTCGAAGGACGGGTGAAGGAATTGAGAATGGTGCTCATGAGGGACTCCTGGGAACAAATGTCAGAATGACAGGTGAATACTAGGGTAAACCCCGATGTTTGGCCAATTTATCTTTATGATGTATTTCATTCGAAATGTGAATGATTTGATCGGATTCAAGCGATGAGGCCTTCCCCTTGGGACCACTGCACGAAAAAAGCCACCGCAGGGACGGTGGCTTCTGGGTCGCCCGAGCCTTCGGCTCAGGGGTTGCAGCGTCAGGCGTAACGCCACAACGCATTGCGTGTTCGGACCTGATAAGCATCTTCGATCACGCGGGCCCAGCCTTGACCGAACAGAGACGCGCGTTTGGGCACCACGGCCGCCACCGTATCAGCCTCGGAGAAATCGGACATGACCTGCAACGGCGGGGTATCGAGGCTGTCGTCCGCTTTACGGGCCAGCATGAGTTCGGCCATCACGCGGGGATCGCTCCGGGCGATCTCCCACAGGGGGGCTTCGGCATGTGACAGCGCGGCCTGCTGGGCCCAGTTGGCCAGTCCCTGGCGGAGGCGAGCGAACCAGGACACGGTGGGTGTCTCGAAACCGGCATCCATGGGTTCAAACCAGGGGGCCGTGCGGGGGAAAGCATCAAAAAACATGGTGGTGGTGTTCATCATGAACTCCTGAGATCAAGAACAGACTTGTTGAGACCTTCGATCCTAGGGTAAACCCTGAATTTCATCCAATTGATTTTTATGATGCATTACATTCATAGCCATGATGAATGAGCGCAACTTCCGCACCCTGGATCTGAACCTGCTGCGGGTCTTTGACGAAGTGATGGTCGAGCGCAACCTGACCCGGGCGGCGCACAACCTGGCCATGACGCAGCCGGCGGTGAGCAATGCGCTGCGCCGTCTGCGCGAGGCGCTGGGCGACGATCTGGTGCGCCGGGCTGGTTATGGTGTGGAGCCCACCCCGGTGGGCCTCGCCTTGTGGCCCACGGTGCGCGATGCCCTGGCACAGTTGCGGCAGTCGCTGGCACCCGGGCAGTTTGACCCGGCGACCGCGACCCACGCCTTCGTGCTGGCCATGGCCGATGCCACGGCGGCCAAGGTCGTGCCCGCCCTGATCGACATCCTGCAGCGCGAAGCTCCCGGGGTGAACCTGCGGGTGTTGCCGCTGACCACCCGCGATCCCCGGGACCTGCTGGAATCCGGGGGGGCCGACCTGGCCATCGGGCACTTCCCGGGCGTGCTGGCGGAGCTGGGCGCCATGCACCTGCAGGAAGACAGTCCGCGCTTTCTGCACCAGCGCCTGTACGACGGGGAATATGTGGTGGTCATGCGCCACGACCATCCGCTGGCCGGCGTGCCCCTCACCCTCGACGCCTATTGCGAGGCCCGGCACCTGCTGGTGAGCTTTTCGGGCAGGCCCTTTGGATTTGTCGACGAAGCGCTGACGGCGCTCTCACGGCAACGCCGGGTGGTGCTGACCGTGAACCAGTTCTTCACCGCCGGGCGTGTCGTCGCCACCACCGATTTGCTGACCGTTCTGCCGCGCCACTTTGTGGGTGCCACCGGCATGGAACACCAGCTGGCCCTGAGCGAGTTGCCCCTGCCCGTGCCCGCCGTGCATGTCGACACCCTGTGGCACCGCCAGGCCGAACACAACAGTGCCCACCGCTGGCTGCGACAGGCGGTGGAGCGTGCGTCTGCCCACGGCTTCCAGGAAGTGGCCGCCGCGCCGCCCACCCCCGCCGTGCCATGATCCCGACCCGATGAAACTGCAACTGCTGAGCGATCTCCACCTGGAAACCAACCCGGGGTACGTGGCCGAGCCGGCGCCCGGGGCCGACTTGCTGGTCCTGGCCGGTGACATCGGCTCGTACCAGCAACGGCGCGACGGCACCGTCATGGCCGAGCCCGACTGGGGGCTGCAGCGCTTCTCGCCATTGCCGCAATACGCCGGCTGGCCGGTACCGGTGGTGTACGTGCCCGGCAACCACGAATACGACGGCCTCGACGTGGACGCAGCCCACCAGGGTTTGCGGGCCGCCTGTGACCGGCTGGGCATCCGCTGGCTGGAGCGTGAAGTCTGGACCCAGGGTGACGTGCGCCTGATCGGCACCACCCTGTGGGCCGACTACGACGCCCTGGCCGAGGTGCGGCCCACACCCACACCCGTGGCCCGTGGCAAGCGACCGGGCCCGGTTCCCCTGCGCAATGTGCCGGTCGATCCGCTGACCCATCGCATGCGCCAACGCGAGAAGGCGTTTCGAGCCGCCAACTTTTATCTCAACAAAATGGCGGGTGAACGCCACGGGCGCCTGTTTGACGCCCAAGCCATGCGCGAACTCGCGCTGGAATGCCAGGTCTGGCTGCGGGACGCGCTGGCACAACCATTCGACGGTCGCACCGTCGTCATCACCCACTTCGCCCCCACCCTGCACAGCGCCGACCCACGTTACGGGCTCAACCCCGGCACCGCCGGTTTCTGCAACGCGCTGGACGATCTGCTGCCCCTGGCCGACACCTGGCTGCACGGCCACCTGCACTGCCCCCAGGACCTGCAGGTCGGGCGCTGCCGCATCGTGGCCAACCCGCTGGGCTATGCGCACAAAAACGAGCAGCTCGCCTTTGTGCCCCAAGGGGTGATTGATGTCTGAACAGTGGACGGCGCACGCTCGATCCACCGTTGCTTTGCGACAGCGCAAGTCGCGCCGGGGTTTTGCGGCTTACACTGAAACCGATCCCCCACAACTCAGGAGACTCTCATGAAAATCTTGCTCGCCGTCGATGGCAGTGCATTCACCAAAAAAATGCTGGCTTATCTGACCACCCACGACGAGGTGTTCAGCGCCGACAACGACTTCACCCTGTTCACGGTGCAGTCGCCCCTGCCCCCCCGCGCACGCGCCGCGGTGGGCGCCGACATCGCCAACGGTTATTACGCCGACGAATCGGCCAAGGTGACCAACCCGGTGGTGAAGTTCCTAGCACGCCACAAGATCGACGCCAAAGTGATTCACAAGGTTGGCTCGGCCGGCGAGATGATCGCCAAGACCGCTGCCGCGGGCAAGTTTGATCTGGTGATGATGGGCTCGCACGGTCACAGTGCACTGGGCAATCTGGTGATGGGCTCGGT
>JBFHEQ010000016.1:0-16449 GCA_041584075.1 Hydrogenophaga sp. | reverse complement strand
TCGCTCCTTGTTGAATGCGATCGGAGGCCCGTCGGAGCCGGTCGCGATGGGGGCCATTGACGCGGCGGCGGTGGTCGAGAGCGGCTTGCTGGCGTTGTTGCAGGCCCTTGGACAACGTCGTCGTCCCATGATGCTTTTTTGCGCCGCTATGCCAGGTCTTTGTGCGCCAGTGGCCGGCAGGACCACAAGATCAGGACCCATTCCACTATGGCGCCGCACAAACGGTTCTGGCCTATGCGCACAAATGCAATTGACGTTTCACCGTGGCCCCCCAGTCCTTGCGCGAGGTGCAAGTGAAGTTCGGGGAGGCTCCTTCGCCTTTCGGCCACATGTGGGTGCGGGTGATCTTTTCCGCCTTGCTGTTCAAGGCGGGGCGGCATCGTGAGGCCCTGGCAGACAGCACCTCGGCGCTGACCGAAGAGCTGGCTTTTGCTCCCGACGCCTCGTGCCTGGCGGTCAGGCTGCGCGCGATCCGCGCGTTGCTGCTGTACGAACGCAACCTGTGCATCGAGGCGATGGTGGATTTGGAGGTGGCGTGACCACTGCTGTCGCACCAGGGCATCGTCGATAAGATGGCGTAGATCGTGTGGCCGATGGGGTGCAGCAGCAGCCCCTGCGCCAGCGCGCGGCAGGCATAGCGGCGGCCGAAGTCGGGCAGGCGTGCTGAGCACGTGCCACGCGAAGACCATGCCCTTGCGTCGATCGAAGCGCACACGCGGGTGCTTGGAGATCGGCGCGAACTGCGCGGCCAGCCGCTCGCTGGTGCCCAGGTTCTGGCGCAGCGCGTCGGTCTGCGCGAAGAGGTCCAGCGTGGCCAGCGCGGCGCGGCAGGCCAGCGGGTTGCAGGTGTAGCTGTGCGAATGCAGGAAGCCGCGCGCCACCTCGTCGTCGTAGAAGGCGGCATAGACCGCGTCGGTGGTGAGCACCACCGACAGTGGCAGCGTGCCGCCGGTCAGGCCCTTGGAGAGGCAGAGAAAGTCGGGGCGGATGCCCGCCTGCTCGTGCGCGAACAGTGTGCCGGTGCGGCCGAAGCCGACCGCGATTTCGTCGAGCACCAGGTGCACTTGGTGCCGGTCGCAAAGCTCACGCGCGCGTTTCACATTTCAGGTACAGCGGGTCGTGCATGGCCTTGCCGGCGGCGCACTGGATCAGCGGCTCGATGATCACCGCAGCGGTCTCGTGCGCGTGTTCGGCCAGCCAGTCGCCCAGTGAGGCGGCGGCCCCCTCGGCCACGTCGGCCGGGGTGTCGCCGGGCGCGGCCTGCCTGGCGTCGGGGCTGGGCACGGTGGCGGCCATGCGCACCAGCGGCGCGTAGGCTTCACGGAACAGCGCGATGTCGGTCACGGCCAGCGCGCCCACCGTCTCTCCGTGGTAGCCCCCGGCGACACTGACAAACCGGCACTTGCCTGCCCGGCCCGCATTGCGCCAGTGGTGGGCGCTCATCTTCAGCGCGAACTCCGTGGCACTGGCACCGTCGCTGCCGTAGAAGGCGTGGCCCAGGCCGGTGCGCGCGGCCAGGCGTTCGGAGAGTTCAACCACTGGCCCGTGGGTGAAGCCTGCAAGCATCACGTGGCCCAGTGTGTGCAGCTGGTCGATCAGCGCGGCGCGGATCGCGGGGTGGTTGTGGCCGAACAGGTTGACCCACCAGGGCTGCGCTGGCGCCACGGCGTTGGCCGACACGGGCTGCGTCAAAGCTCGGCGCCCAGGGGCAGGATGACCGGGTCGCCGGCCTGCGGACCTGCGGGCTCGCTGCGGATCTCGACGATGCGGTTGGCAGCGTCGGGGAACACCAGCTGGGGCACGGCCTCGTCGAGCTTGTCTTCGTGCACCATGCCGAAGGCCGCGATGATCACCAGGTCGCCCACGCTGGCGCGCCGGGCGGCCGAGCCGTTGAGCGAAATGATGCCGCTGCCGCGCGGCGACCTGATGGCGTAGGTGATGAACCGTTCGCCGTTGTTGACGTTCCAGATGTGAACCTGTTCGTTGGGGCGGATGTTGCTCGCCTCCAGCAGGTCTTCGTCGATGCCGCAAGAGCCTTCGTAGTGCAGCTCGCAGTGGGTGACGATGGCGCGGTGGATTTTGGATTTCAGCAGGGTGCGGAACATAGGGGATTTGCTTGAACGGAGGGAGCCTCGGCCATCGACAGGGCCAAGGTCAGGCGTGCGCCCGCGTGGTGTGCATGCCCGTGCGGGCCAGCAGGTCCTGGTCGGCTTCCACGTCGGGATTGCCGGTCACCAGCAGCTTGTCACCGTAGAAGATGGAGTTGGCGCCGGCCAGGAAGCACAGCACCTGGGTCGATTCGTCCATCTGCCGGCGCCCGGCCGACAGGCGCACCTTGGCCCTGGGCATGGTGATGCGGGCCACCGCCACGGTGCGCACGAACTCCAGCGGGTCGAGGTCGGGCTCGTCGGCCAGCGGCGTGCCGGGCACCTTGACCAGGTGGTTGATCGGCACCGACTCGGGGTACGGTGCCAGGTTGGCCAGTTGCGCGATCAGGCCGGCGCGCCCGGCGCGGGACTCGCCCATGCCCACGATGCCGCCGCTGCAGACGTGGATGCCGGCCCCGCGCACGTGGCCCAGCGTGTCCAGCCGGTCCTGGTAGTCGCGGGTGGTGATGATGTCGCCGTACAGCTCGGGCGCGGTGTCCAGGTTGTGGTTGTAGTAGTCCAGACCAGCACCCTTGAGGCGTTGCGCCTGGTCGCCCGTGAGCATGCCCAGGGTGCAGCAGGCCTCCAGGCCCTCGTCCTTGATCACGCGCACCAACTCCTCGACCTTTTCCAGGTCGCGGTCGTTGGGCGCTCGCCAGGCGGCACCCATGCAGAAGCGCGAGGCGCCGGCCGCCTTGGCGCCGAGCACGGCCTCGCGCACTTCCTCGGGCGTCATCATCTTGGTGGCGGGCACGCCGGTCTCGTAGTGCACCGACTGCGGGCAGTAGCCGCAGTCCTCCGGGCAGCCGCCGGTCTTGATGGACAGCAGCGTGGCCAGCTCCATCTCGGTGGGGTCGTGGTGCTCGCGGTGCACGGTCTGCGCGCGGTGCATCAGCTCAGGGAATGACAGGTCCAGCAGGGCCTGCACCTCGGCCACCGGCCAGGCCTGCTGGCGGGCCTCGACCGACAAGGTTCCCACGCTCGATGCCTCGGCAGGCTGCGGGGGTGATTGCACCCAGTGGATGGGTTCTTCTCTCAGGATCGTGTCATTCATTGCGCAATACTCCAGTGGTGTCCAGCAAAATTCAATCGATAGGTCGACGCGGGCGCATCGTGCCTGCAAGGCCAGCCACAGCGCTTCAGGCGCCTTGTGGTCTGATGTGCTGGGTGGCCTCGTCTTCGACCCGCTGCCAGATCTCGACCGCCATCGGGTTCTTGCTCTCTTCCAGGATGTGTCCCACCAGCCCTATGGCACGCGCCAGGACGCCGATGCCGCGCACAATTTTCCATGGTAGCCCGAGCTCGCAGCTGATGGCGCCGATGGCGCCGGTCGCGTTGACGGGAAGCGACTTGCCAGCGACGCGCTCGGCCTCGGCGCAGATCAGTTGTTCGAGCCGGATGTAGTCGCCGGAAAAGCCATTGTCCTTGGCGATCTGGAACAGGCGCGGGGCGCGCGGATCGACCGGCTTGTGCAGCGGATGTCCCAGGCCGGGGATGATCTGGCCGCGGGCACGAAAGGCTGCCACGGTGTCGATGGCGATGCGCTCCAGGTCAGCCCCTTTCGTTCCGGGTGGCAGGGCCTCGTAGAGCATTTTGGCGGTGCCTTCGGTGCTGCCGACGAACACGCTGCCCAGGCCGCACAATCCGGCCGCCACTGCGGCCTGCAACGACTCGGGCGCACCGGCGTAGGTCAGTCGCGCGACCAGCGCACTGGGCGTGATGCCGTGCTCGACCAGCGTCACCGCGATGGCGTTGAAGACGTTGGACTCCTGCTGCGTTGGCATGCGCCCGACGATCTGCAAGAAGGCCATATCACCCAGGTTGAGATGGCCGAGGATTTCGTCAGGCAGACTCTTGCCGTGCACCTCGATGCGGTCGGGGGTACTCCAGGCAATGTCGGAGCGGATGGGTTTGGCTTTGCGAGTCATAAGGAATTCCAGTCGATTGGAGTGGGTTAAAAAATCAGGCGCTCAGACCCGCGTCGCGCAGCACGGCGCGCGCGCGCTGCACCACCGGCAGGTCGACCATCTGGCCGTCCACGGCCACGGCGGAACCACCCGCCGTTTCAAATGCTTTGCAGACGCGGCGCGCCCAGTCAAGCCGTTCAGGGCTCGGCGTGAACACCGCCTGGACGGTGGCCAGCTGCTTCGGGTGGATACACAGCTTGGCACCAAAGCCGAGTCGACGTGAGCGTTCGGTGTCGGCCTGCAAGCGTTGCAGGTCGTCGATGGCGGTGCTGACACCATCCACCGGCGCCGCCAGCCCGGCCAGCCGCGAAGCCAGCACCAGTTGGGAGCGGAAGGCCAGCAGCTCGATTTCCGTGCCATCGGGCGCACACTCAATGCCCAGATCCAGCGCCAGATCGACGCTGCCAAAGGCCAGCCGGATCACGCCCGGCACGCGTGCGATGCTGTCCATCTCATGCAGGCCGCGCGCCGACTCGATGATGGGCAGCACGTCCTGGTAGGTGGTCTCGACCACGGTGCAAACGGCGTCGATGCCTTCGGCCTTGGGCAGCATGATGGCGGCCACGCCGGGGTGGCGGCACAGTTCCAGGTCATCGTCAAACCAGGGCGTGCCGGCGGCGTTGATGCGCACCACCAGCGGCGCGGCCTCGTCCAGCAGCGCCGCCAGCGCCTCGCGCGCGCGCACTTTGGCCTCGGGGGCCACTGCGTCTTCCAGGTCAACAATCACCGCGTCGGCACCGCTGGCGCGCGCCTTGGCAATGCGCTCGGGCCGGTCGGCGGGCACAAAAAGATAGGCATGCGGCAAAGCCTTTGGGCCAGAGGTATGGGCTGTCATGCGCGTGCCTCCAACCAGCGGTCCATGCGCGGCGCCTCGGCCACCGTCCAGACGCGCGCGATCAGCGCCTGCACCTCGGCAGGCGTAGCCCCCTTGCCGTAGGCTGCCAGGCGCTGCGCCTTGTCTTCGATCTCGGCGCGCGTCAGTGTGTTGCCGGGGTCGCCTTTGGGCTCATCGACCCGCGCGCTCAAGCTGCGGCCATCGCGCGTCGTCACCGTCACCTTGCCGATCCAGCGCTGCGGGTAGGCCTGATCGACCTCGGCGTCGAGCTGCATGGTCACGCGGTCGCGCAAGGCGGCCACGCGCGGCGCGAGGTAATGCGCTTCAAATTCATTCAGCCCGGCAAAGCCGTATTCGGCCGCCAGCGCCAGCACCGTGCCCATCGAGAACTTGGCCTGGTGCACGGTGGCCGGCACGGTGACGCGGCCCAGCACGTCGATGGCGCCCTGGTGCACCTGGGTGGTGACGCTTTCGATGTCGTCGGCTTTCACGCCGTGCGTCTGCATCAGCGTCAGCAGCGCATCGGCGCTGGGGTGGGTGTGGCGGCACGAGGCGTGGTATTTGAACGAGGTTTCCGCCGTGGCCCAGCGCTGGCCCAGGCGGTCGGTCAGGCGCGCCGGATCGGCGTCGCTCGACATGCCCGCGGCCATGCCCTGCGCGCCTTCCAGAATCTGGCGCGCGCCGGTAAAACCGCTTCGCGCCAGGTAGGCCGAGGCCAGACCGCAGGATGCCGCGTGCGCGGTGTGCAGCTGCTTGGAGTCGGCGGCGTCGCGCAAAAACTCCCACAGTCCGGCGGCTTGTGTGCCGGCGCTGCCGAAGGCATGCAGCATGGTGGCGGCATCGAGCTTGAGCAGCCGTCCGGCCGCTGCGGCGGCGGCCAGCGTGCCGGCGGTGGCCGTGGTGTGAAAGATGCGGTAGTGCGAGCGGCCCAGGAACTCGCCCACACGAATGCCGACTTCATAGCCCGCCACCACGGCGGCCAGGAACTCGCGGCCGCTGGCACCGATGTCCTGCGCGATGGCCAGCGCCACCGGGAACACGACGGCCGCGGGATGAAACACCGAGCCGTTGTGGACGTCATCCTGCTCGGCGAAGTGCGAGGCGGCCGCGTTGACCATCGCGGCGAAATGGGGCGAGGTGGTGCGACGCGAGATCAGCACCTCGGCGCGGCCCGAGTCCGGCCCCATGGTGCGGGCATAGGCTTCGATGGCCTCGACCGGCCGGGCGCCCTTGCCCGCCAGCGCGGAGGCGTACCAGTCGAGGAACAGGTCTTCGGTGCGGCGCAGCACCGGCGCCGGAATGGTGTCGAATGACAGATCGGCGGCAAAGGCAGCCAGCGTCGCGCTCGGGTTTGTATCCAGGGTCATGGCATCGATCTCGCAGTCAGATGGCTTTGTCCGCACGCAGCCGGGCAATGTCAGTCTCGCCGTAGCCGAGCTCGGTCAGGATGGCTTCGGTGTGCTGGCCCAGCGCAGGCACCGGCCCCATGGGCGGCGGCGGCTCGCTGCCATTGACGTGGTGCGGCGGGTACAGCGCCGGCAACGTGCCGCCGGGCGAGCCGATCTCGGTCCAGCGCCCGCGCGCCGCGAGTTGCGGGTGCTTCCACAGGTCGGCCATCTCGTTGAGCTGGCCATTGGCGATTTGCGCCGCATCCAGCCGCGCCACCAGTTGCGCCGCGGTCAGGGTGGCGCAGACGCCTTCGATGATGCCGCGCAGTTTCTCGCGCTGGGCCAGCCGGTTGGCGTTGCCCAGGTACTGTGCGGTCAGCTCGGGCAATTGCAACACCTGGTTGCAGAAGGTGGCCCATTCGCGGTCGTGCTGCACCGCCAGCACCACCTGCTTGCCGTCGCCGCAGGCAAAGGGGCCGTAGGGGTAAATGGCGGCGTGCGAGGCGCCGGCACGCGGCGGCGGCGGCTGGCCGTCCAGCGTGTAATAGAGCGGGAAGCCCATCCATTCGGACATGGCTTCGAGCATCGAGATTTCGAGCCGCTGGCCGCGCCCGGTGCGCCCACGCTCCAGCAAGGCGGCCAGCACGCTGCTGTAAGCGTACATGCCGGCGGCGATGTCGGCAATCGACAGGCCGGCCTTGGAGGGCTGTTCGGGCGTGCCCGTGACGGAGACAAAACCGGCCTCGCTCTGGATCAGCAGGTCATAGGCTTTTTTCTCGGTGCAGGGGCCGCCGTCGCCGTAGCCCGAGATGTCGCACACCACGATGCGCGGATTGACCGGCGCCAGGCTGGCGTGGTCCAGTCCCATGCGCGCGGCAGCACCGGGCGCCAGATTCTGCACCAGCACGTCGGCGCGCTCCACCAGCTTTTGCAGCACGGCGCGGGCATCTGGGTGCTTGAGGTCGAGCGTCAGGCTTTCCTTGGAGCGGTTGCACCAGACGAAGTGGGAAGCCGAGCCGTGGGCCCGGCTGTCGTAGGCGCGGGCGAAGTCGCCCTCACCCGGGCGCTCGACCTTGATGACGCGCGCGCCGAGGTCGGCCAGTTGGCGGGTGCAGAACGGCGCGGCAATCGCGTGCTCCAGCGTAACGATCAGCATTCCTTCCAATGGACGCATGGCAATTTCTTTCAGAATGAACGGGGCAGATCCAGCACGTGTTCGGCCACGTAGCTCAGGATCAGGTTGGTGGAGATCGGCGCCACCTGGTACAGCCGGGTTTCGCGGAACTTGCGCTCGATGTCGTATTCGCAGGCGAAACCAAAGCCGCCATGGGTCTGAATGGCGGTGTTGGCCGCCTCCCAGGAGGCTTTGGCGGCCAGGTACTTGGCCATATTGGCCTCTGCGCCACACGGTTGGTGGGCGTCAAACAGCTCGCAGGCACGCCAGCGCATCAGGTCAGCGGCCTCGGTCTCGATGTGTGCCTCGGCCAGGGGAAATTGCACGCCCTGGTTCTGCCCGATCGGGCGGTCAAACACGCGGCGCTCACTGGCATAGCGGGCGCTGCGCTCGATGAACCAGCGGGCGTCGCCAATGCACTCGGCGGCAATCAGCGTGCGCTCAGCGTTCAGTCCGTCCAGGATGTACTTGAAACCTTTGCCCTCCTCGCCGATCAGGTTCTCGGCCGGGATTTCGAGGTTGTCAAAAAACAGCTCATTGGTCTCGTGGTTAACCATGTTGCGGATCGGGTTCACCGTCATGCCCTGGCCAATGGCCTGGTGCAGGTCAACGATGAAGATCGACATGCCCTCTGACTTGCGCTTCACATCTTTGAGCGGGGTGGTGCGTGCCAGCAAAATCATGAGGTCGGAGTGCTGAATCCGCGAGATCCAGACCTTCTGGCCATTGACCACATAGCGGTCGCCCTGCTTGACCGCGGTGGTCTTGATTTTGGTGGTGTCGGTGCCTGTGGTTGGCTCGGTCACGCCCATGGACTGCAGGCGCAGATCGCCGCTGGCAATTTTGGGCAGGTAGAGGCGCTTCTGCTCATCCGAGCCATGGCGCAGCAAGGTGCCCATGTTGTACATCTGGCCGTGACAGGCGCCGGCATTGCCGCCGCAGCGGTTGACCTCTTCCATCACCACCGAGGCTTCGGCCAGACCCAAGCCAGCTCCGCCGTACTCCTGCGGAATCATCACCGCCAGCCAGCCGGCCCTGGTCAGCGCGTCCACACACGCCTCGGGGTAAGCACGGGCATCGTCAATCTTGCGAAAGTACTCGTCGGGGAAGCGTTTAAAAAGATCGCGCAGGGCGGCGCGCAACTCGGGGTAACGTTCTTGGTTCATCATTTTTCAGTCTCTAAAAGTTCCCCGCTGAGCCGCGCAGGACAAAGATTACCGGTTAGCGGAATTTGCTGAAGTCGGGCTTGCGTTTTTCAAGAAAGGCGCTGGCCCCTTCCTGCTGCTCGCCGGTACTGAAATAGTTGGGTGCCACTTCCTGGATCAGGTCGTTCATGTCCTTGCCCATGATCGGGGCCATGTGGTGGTAGAACGAACACTTGACGATCTTCAGGCAGGTCGGCGACAGCGACAGCAATTCGTCGCAGTACTTCTGCACTTCTTCGTCGAGCTGGGCCATGGGCACCACCGAATTGGCCAGGCCCCAGTCGAACGCCTGCTTCGCGCTGTAGCGGCGGCACAGCATCCACAGCTCGCGCGCACGCTTGTGGCCAAGCACATTGGCCGAATGCGAGACGATGTAACCACCCGCCGGTGAACCGACGCGCGGGCCGTTCTGGCCAAAGATCGCGTGCTCGGCGGCAATCGTGAAGTCACAGAAATAGGCAATGTGGTGACCGGCGCCAATCGCGTAGCCGTTGACGCGCGCGATCACGGGCTTTGGGCATTCGGCGATCTGGCGGTTGAAGTTGAATTCCAGGTCCTGCAGGCCGCTCTTGCCGCTGCTGTCGCCCTTTTCCCAGTTGACATCACCGCCGACGCAAAAGGCGCGCTCGCCCGTACCGGTCAGCACGATCACGCCGACCTTCGGATCATTGCCGGCCTGGGCCAGCAGCCGCTCCATCTCTTTGATCGTATCGCCGGTGAACGCGTTGAGCGTCTTGGGTCGGTTGATGGTGATGGTGGCGACAAAGTTCTTGACTTCGTAAATGACTTCCTGATCGCTCATGGTGTTTCCTCGTGAAAAAAAGTTGGGGAAAATCAGCGGCTCTGCGTGGCATGCCCGCGTGCAAATTCAAGAAACCAGTCCAGGCTGGCGGGGTTGGTCAGTGCATCGCGGTTGACCACTTTGTCGATGGGCTGGCCGAGCAGCAGCTTCTTGATCGGCAGTTCGAGCTTCTTGCCGGTGAGCGTGCGCGGCACCTCGGCCACGGCAAACACCGCGTCCGGCACATGGCGCGGCGACGCGGCCGCGCGGATGGCGCTCTGGATGCGCCCGATCAGCGGCGCGTCCAGCGCCACGCCCGGACGCAGCACGACGAACATCGGCATGTAGCTTTCGCGCCCCAGATATTCAAGGTCGACCACCAGGCTGTCGAGCACTTCGGGCAGCGCCTCGACCACGCTGTAGATGTCGCTCGTGCCCATGCGCACGCCGTGGCGGTTGATGGTGGTGTCGCTGCGGCCGTAGATGATTGCGCCGCCGCGCGGTGTGATGCGAAGCCAGTCGCCATGCCGCCAGACGCCGGGGTACATGTCGAAATAACTGTCCAGATAGCGCCGGTTGCCGGGGTCGTTCCAGAAGTAGAGGGGCATGGACGGCATGGGCGCGGTGCAGACCAACTCACCCACCTCGTCCACGACCGGCTGGCCCTGCTCGCTGAAGGCCTCGACGCGCGCCCCAAGGCAGCGCCCCTGCATTTCTCCCACGACAACGGGCAGGGTCGGCACGCCGCCGACGAAGGCCCCGGCGAAGTCGGTGCCGCCGGAGATCGGGTTGATCCAGACATCGCGCCCGACATGCTTGGCAATCCACTGGTAGCTTTCCGGGGACAGTGGCGAGCCGGTCGAACCCACGGTGCGCAGCGGCCCCAGCGCGCCCACCTCGCGCGGCTCGACACCGGCTTTCTGGCAGGCCGCATAAAACGCCGCACCGGCACCCAGAAACGTCACGCCGACTTCCCCAGCGAAACGCCACAGCGTGGTGTAGTCGGGCCAGGCCGGGTTGCCGTCGTACAGGCAGGCCGTCGCCCCCACCAGCAAACCGCCCACCTGGCAGTTCCACATGATCCAGCCGGTGGTGGAAAACCAGTGGAAGCGGTCTTCGGGACCGAGGTCGTTGTGCAGGCGCATCAGCTTGACCTGCTCCAGCACAATGCCGCCATGGCCGTGCACGATGGGTTTGGGCAAGCCGGTGGTGCCCGACGAATACACCACCCACAGCGGGTGGTCGAAAGGCAGTGACTCGATGCGCAGTTCAGCCGGGGCGCTGACCACCTCGCTCCAGAGCACGCCACCGCGCAGCGCGTCCGCGCTGGCGCTGCGCTCCAGGCAGGGCAAGAGCACGCAGCGCTCGACGCTGGGCAGCCCGTCGAGCAGCGTGGCCACGGCTTCGCGCCGGTCGAAGCGCTTGCCACCCCAGTGGTAGCCATCGACCGCGATCAACACCTTCGGATCGATCTGCCGGAAACGGTCCAGCACCGTGGGCGCCCCCATGTCGGGCGAGCACACCGACCAGACCGCCCCCACCGAAACCGTGGCCAGAAAAGCCACGATGGTCTGCGGAATATTGGGCAGGTAGGCCACCACGCGGTCGCCCGGCCCCACGCCCGCCGCGCGCAGCCACTGGGCCAGCGCCGCCACCTGGTCTTGCAGCGTGCGCCAGGACATGTCCGCCCGCTCGCCCGCTTCATTGCGGAAGACGATGGCCGGTCTGGCGTCCGTGGCGTGCCGGAACACCTGCCGCGCATAGTTGGTGCGCGCGCCCACAAACCATTGCGCGCCTGGCATCCGGCGATCGCTCAGAACCGGGCCATTCCAGTCGTCGAGCGGCAACTCGAAATACTCGACGATGGCGCGCCAGAAGCCCTCCAGGTCATCCACGGACCATTGCCACAAGGCCTCGTAGTCGGCAAAGCGCAGGCCTTTTTCGCGTTCCAGCCATTGTTGGAAACGGGTCACCTCGGCACCCGCGATGCGATCCGCGCGGGGGGTCCACAAGATGTCGGTGGAAGATGGGCTCATGGTTTCCCTCCTGCTGTGCTTGCCATGGCGGTTTCTTGCAGGCGCACGACCCCGTCGCGCACCAGTTGGGCAATCTCCGGCGCACCGTAGCCCAATTCGCCCAGCACCTGCCCGGTATGCTGCCCCAGCGCAGGAGGCGCCGGCATCTCACCGATCTTGCGCATGCCTGCAGCCAGCTGCGCCGGAAAGGGGATCAGCGGCAGCCCCGGCATCTCGGGGTGCTCCACGAAACGGGCGGCCAGCACCGGGTCGGCCATGGCCTCGGACACCGTGTTCACCGGACCACAGGGAATATCGGCGGCCTCGAAGGCTGCCACCCAGGTAGCCGCCGAACGGGTGATGAAAATCGCCTCCAGTTCAGCCAGCAGCGCCGGCCGGTTGGCAATGCGCACCGCATTGCGCTGGTAACGCGGATCGGTGAGCCACTCCAGCCGCTCGATGACGGCGCAAAACCGCTTGAACGCACCTTCATTCACCACCGACACGCTGAACCAGGCACCGTCGGAGCCTCGAAAGTG
This sequence comes from Hydrogenophaga sp., assembly GCA_041584075.1. Lineage (GTDB taxonomy): Bacteria > Pseudomonadota > Gammaproteobacteria > Burkholderiales > Burkholderiaceae_C > Hydrogenophaga. Next base: position 4,398 of record JBFHEQ010000016.1, on the reverse strand, counting down.
ACGGCTCGGCACAGCAATCGGCAGGTTCACCGCACGAACCGGCTCGCGCTGCTCAACCGCATATTCACCCACCTTGCTGGCAAGAAAATTGAACATGGTGTCCACCAGGGACAACTCCACGCGCTGCCCCTGGCCGGTCTGCTGCCAATGCATCACCGCGGCCAGCACGCCCAACGCGCCGCACATGCCGGACGCCACATCGATGATCGGCAAGCCGATACGAACCGGTGGATTGCCCTCTTCCCCGCTGGCGTAGAAGGCCCCCGTCATGCCCTGCACCACGCTGTCGACCGAGGGCCTGAGCCGGTAGTCGCCCTGCTCACCGAAGGCGCTGACCATGTAGTACACCAGCGTCGGGTTGATGCGCCGCACCGCGTCGTAGGTCAGCGCATGTGTCTCGGCAAAGTCGGGGCGAAAGTTGTGCACCAGAACCTGGGCTTTTGAAATCAGCCGCTCCAGCACCGAGCGCCCGGCAGGGGTGCGTATGTCCAGCGCGATCGACTCTTTGCCCCGGTTGCAGGTCATGAAAGCGACGCTGGAGTCGCCATAAAACGGCGGGCCGAAATGCCGCCCCTCCTCGCCTGTCATGGCTTCGACCTTGATGACGCGGGCGCCCAGGTCGGCCAGCACCATGGCCGCGTAAGGCCCGGCTATCAAGCGAGACAGATCGACGACGGTGATGCCACTCAGAATACCTTGCACGGCACCGCCCTTTTTTAGTTGCTGGCACGTGAGCGGGTGCGGAAGGCCGCAATGCCGGCGCGATGCTCGGGCGTGTCTTCGAGCACCGCCATGTGCGAGGACACCATGTCCAGGTGCGTGGCGAGCGCCATGGTCTGGCTTTGGTAGACGGCGCGGCGAAAAAAGCGCACCGCCTGCTGCGGCTTGGCGGCAATGGTGCGCGCCATATCGTAGGTGGCGGTCATCAGTTCGGCATCGGGCACCACGCGATTGACCATGCCAATGCGGTCGGCCTCTTCCGCCCCCACCACGCGACCGGTCCAGAACAACTCGAGCGCGCGCGCCGTGCCTATCAGTCGCGGCAAGTACCAGGCACCGGCATCACCGGCCATCAGTCCGATGTTGATATAACTCTCGGCCAGCGTGGCCGAGCTGGCCATCAAGCGGATATCGCACATCAAGGCCATGTCGCAGCCAGCGCCTCGCGCAGCGCCGTTGACAGCGGCAATGACCGGTTTTTCCATCCGCTCCAGCGTGAGCGCAATGCGATGCACGTGGCGGTACAGAAAATCCTTGCGTCCCATGCTGTCCATTTCACTGAACTTAGCCATTTCCTCGAAGTCGCCACCCGCACAGAAGGCGCGTCCGGCACCGGTGACCACGATCACCTTGACTCGCTCATCAGCTTCGGCCTGCTCAAGTGCTGCGCGCCAAGCATCCACCATCTCAAGATCGAAGGCATTGAGCTGATCGGGCCGGTTGAGGGTCAGGGTCGCAATGCCGTCGGCATCAACCGCAAGCAAGATGGCAGGAACGACGGACATGGAAAACCTTTCTGACGGTGGGATGAACAAGGATCAAGGATCAAGGATCAAGGGCGACTGTCCGCGCCTGCCGGAAACCGGCTGGTTTCGATAAACGTCATGCGAACATATTGATAGAACGGTGGTTAGTTAGGACCGCAAGCCGAAGCACGCCTTGCAAGCAGCCTGGTCACAGGCGCGGGCGTGTGTTGCACACCCCATGACCTTCCCGACACCTATCGTTCAATGTCCTCGTACAGGGCGCGATAGCTGTCACGCAGCGGATGCTTTTGAATCTTGCCGGTGGAGGTCATCGGCAAGGCATCGACGATGCGGATCGCCTTGGGCACCTCAAAGCCACCGAGATGCTCCTTGCAGTGGTTGATCAACTCGGCCTCGTCGGCCTGCGCCCCTGGCTTGAGCACCACGAAGGCGGTGACCGCCTCGATCCAGCGCGGGTGCGGCAAACCAACCGCCGCCACATTGGCCACCGCCGGGTGGCGCAGCAACGTGGCCTCGACCTTGATGGACGGCACGTTTTCGCCGCCGGTCTTGATCATGTCCTTCTTGCGGTCCCTGAACATCATCTGTCCATCGACCCACATGCCTAGGTCACCGGTGTGGTGCCAGCCGAAAGCGCGTGCCTCAGCGGTGGCTTCGGGATTTTTGTAGTAGCCCTCCATCACGTTCGGACCGCGGTGCACGATCTCGCCGACCTCGCCGGGGCCGAGCAGCTGGCCCGCGTCGTCCATCACCGCCGTGTCGTTGATCAATGCACTGACGCCCCAGTAGGAACCAAAGCGTTTAAGCTGCTCTTCGGGCCGGAAGGCCATGGTGAGCGGGTACATCTCGGTCTGACCGGTGGCCAATGAGTAATTCGGGCAGAACTCGGCGATCAGGCGGCGCAGCAGGGTCTCGGCCATGGGCGCCATGGCGTACACGCACATGCGCAGGCTCGACAGGTCTCGCCCCGGGCGCGAGGGATGATCGAGCATGGCCTGGTGCATCAGCGGCAAGCCCACCAGCAAGGTCACCCGTTCACGCTCGATGGCGTCGAGCATGGCGGCGGGTTCGAAAGCGCGCATCACAATCACCGTGCCGCCGCCCGCCAGCACACCGCACATCAGCGTGTGCTGGGCGCAATGAAAGAGGGGCAGCACGGCAATGTTCACGGCATCGCGCCACACCCCCAACTCAAGCGCGTTGTTCATCGCTGCCATCACCACCGACAAATGGCTTTGCATCACCCCCTTAGGGCGGCCGGTGGTTCCGCTGGTGTACATGATCTGGGCTACGTCGCGGTCATGAATTTCAACCTCGGACTCAGTGGCAGACTGCGCAGCAATCGCTGCAGCGAAGCTGCTGAAAGCCCCAGCCCCCTCGCCTTCCAGCACCCATCCGCGACCGGGCTGCGCCTCGATGGCTGCACGCAACTCCGGGCGCACCAGCAGAGCGGCATCCACAAGCAGGAAGCGCGCCTCAGAGTGGTCGATGATGTAGCGAACGTCATCCAGCCCCAGGCCGGTGTTGATCGGCACCCAGATCAGGCCGGCGCGATGGATGCCGAACATGGCCACCAGGAACTCAAGCGAGTTATTGCATAGCGTGGTCACGCGGTCACCTCGCACCAAGCCAGCGGCCAGCAAGGCATTGGCGCAGCGGGTCACGCGCTCATCGAGCTCACCGGAGCTCATGCGCTGATCGCCGAGCACGAACGCCGTCTTGGCGCGGTCTCGAGCTGCCGAGCGGCGCAGGAAGTCGCCGATGGCCACGCGGGCAATTGCGCCAGGGGATGGCACACCAGCGATGACGGAGGTTGATGGGTTCATGATCGATGTCTCCTGCATTTTGAATTGTTTGACCGGTGCCGCCGACCATCCTGCCAGGAACAAGCCTGGCCTCTGCTTTACCTCGGCATCCGCTGCGACCTATAACGCAGTCACCAATTCGGGCACCGCTGTGAACAGATCCGCCACCAGCCCATAGTCGGCCACCTGGAAGATCGGCGCTTCGGCGTCCTTGTTGATCGCAACGATCACCTTGCTGTCCTTCATGCCGGCCAGGTGCTGGATGGCGCCCGAGATGCCGACCGCCACGTACAACTGGGGTGCCACGATCTTGCCGGTCTGGCCGACCTGGTAGTCGTTGGGCGCGTAGCCGGCGTCGACGGCGGCGCGCGAGGCGCCGATCGCCGCGCCAAGCTTGTCGGCCAGCGGCTCCAGCACGGCGTGAAACTTGTCGGCCGCGCCCAGTCCGCGTCCGCCCGATACGATGACCGTTGCAGCGGCGAGTTCCGGGCGCTCCAGCTTCACCACCTCACGCCCGACCAGGGTGGTCAAGCCGAGATCGCCAGCCGCGTCCAGCGTCTCGACCGCTGCCGTGCCGCCCGAACCGACCGGGTCGAAGGCGGTGGTGCGAATGCTCAGCACCTTGATGGCATCCTTTGATTGCACGCGGGCCAGCGCGTTGCCGGCATAGAACGGGCGCAGGAAGGTGTCGGGCGACTCGATCGCGATCACGTCCGACACCTGGGAGGCGTCCAGCAAGGCCGCCACGCGCGGCAGCACGTTCTTGCCAAAGGCCGTCGCCGGTGCCAGCACATGGGTGTAGCCCGCATCGGCGCGCACGCGTGAGCGCACCAGCTCGGCCAGGCTCTCGGCCATATGGGCCTCGTAGTGCGCCGCGTCGGCGTGCAGCACCTTGCTCACGCCCGCAACCGCCGCCGCAGTCTGGGCCACGGCAGCGCAGTTGCGGCCCGCCACCAGCACATGGATGTCGCCGCCGATGCGCGTGGCCGCGGCAATCGTGTTCAGCGTGGCCGCTTTGAGTACGGCGTTGTCGTGTTCCGCAATGATCAGGGTTGTCATCAGATCACCTTCGCTTCTTCTTTGAGTCGTTTGACGAGTTCGGCCGT